>JANOFA010000415.1:0-2444 GCA_031413355.1 Gemmatimonadota bacterium
TACTGCTCTCCGCTGTGCTTGTCGCGGGATGTTCGGACAGCAGCGAGCCCCCGCCCCCGCCCCCTCCCGGCGGGACCGGTTTCAGGACCGGTCAGGGTGCGCCCGGAGCTACCTGGCGTGAGGCGGTACTCCGCTGGTATCCGGCCAGGGACCTTCGGACTCCCTTCGACTCCGCGGTCATTTCCAAAGGCGATGTCGCCCTATCCTGGGGAGGCACAGACATCAAGGACGGCGTGACCCAAGTCGCCGCCTGGCGATTCCTGGCGACGATCCCGTTCACGCTCACGCTGGACTACCACTATCGGATCGCCGGTGCTGCCGCGGATTCGTCAGCCTCGGCACAGTTCACCTGCCAGCCGCCCCTTCCCGTCAATCCCGCACTGCCCACGATCAGCGTGGTTACGATTCTGCCCTCCGGGCCGACGATCGAACCGGGGGACAGTCTTGACGTCAGCTTCCGGGCTACCGCGCCGGCCGGATTATGGCAAACAATCGTCTCGGTCAGCGGCGCCTGTGACACCGCGGTCTTTCTGCCTGGGTTTCTCACCCAGTCAACACCGTACACGGTGCGCGTTCCGCTCGGCCCGGAATGCGTCCTCGGCGCCTCACTGATCGTCTCGGTGCTCACAGTCGACGCCGCGCTCCAGACGGCTGCGACGCCCCCGGTCCTCTTCACCGTGGTCGATCAGAGCCCGCCGTCAATCGATATCTTCCGGGCCGACGGTGCACGCATCGTTTGGGGGGACTACTTCGCGGGCGACACGATCGACCTCGGGATGTCCGTCGCCGACAATCATCAGTTGCGCTGGGTCGCCTGGGAGGCGCAACCGTCTGGCGTCCGCGATTCCGTTCAGGTCGCAGGTCCCTTCGGCCCATCGACCCTGCGGCTTCCGGTACGAGCCTCATGGGGTACGTCCCCGCATCTTGCGTTCACCGCCACCGACGTGTCGGGCAACGTCGGCACCGCGTATCCGGTCGACGACGATAGCCTTCATGTCTACCCTGATGCTCCTCGTCCCACTGCCTGGCGCGCCGTCGCCGGCGATACGCGGACGGCCCGTGTGGACTCCAAGCGAGGCGTGTTCTACCTCCTGCTGGGCAATGAGAGGCAGCTAGTGACCTTTGGGCTTACCGATGCGATACCCATCCGTACGCTCAACCTGCCGGAGTACGTGACCGGCATCGATTTCACCGTATCGGGCGACTCACTGCTGATGGCGTGTCCACTGGCGAGTTCCCTCGCCGTTCTCGATCTTACGCTACCAGACCCGCTGCTGACCCTGCTCCCGCTCTCAACGCCGGACACGACTCGCGGGCAGCTCCCCTACACCATTCTCGGGGCCGCGAACGGCAAGGCATTCGTCGGCCTGGGCGGGCCAACCCTGGCTGAGTACCAGCTCATGGAGATCGATCTCGCGACCGGGACGGAAGTGCTGCGGCTCGATGCGGGGAACGCAGGGGTGGTGGACAACCTGATCGCCCGATCCGCGGGCCACGATTTCCTCGTTACGGGTAGCGGCATCGGCACTGTCCAGGTGTATGACGCGAGCACGGACCGGTTCGGGCCGCTGACCCAGCTGCCGCCGTATGGCGGTGGAGTTGGTGTGAGTGCCGATGGCCAGGTCATCACGAATGGACTTCAGATCCTGAGTCCCAGTCTGCAGCTGGTGCGGACCGTGCACTCCACCTTTGGTGGCGGGGTGCCAGCCTCATTTCTGGCGCCGGATGGTCAGAGCCTGTACTACTTCGAGTCGCGTGGGCTAATCCGGACCCGAGTCAGCGATGGGGCGGTTGTCGAGCGGAGTCGGCTGCCGTTTGGCGTCGCGGAGATCCGGGTATCGGACGATGGCCAATGGGCGGTGTATTACGGGAGCGCGGGAATGTCCACCGGCCAGGTCGGCGTGATCGACCTGCGCTGATCAACCCCCCGGCGGGGTCAGCGGCAACAGGTAGTGAATGGGGTGTTCGTAAAAGGTGGGCTCGAACACCGCTCCCACGGCGTCCGCCATGAAGGCGTGGCGCAGTTCATCCGGCATCTTCCGGTCGATCTCGGTCGCCAGCGCCCGCGCCTCCCCCACCCGGCCCTTGAGCTTCCCCCGGGCAACTTCCTCGCAGGCTCCGAAGAGCACCCACCAGTAGGTCTCGTCCGACTCACGCTCAATAATGTCCAGGGGAAAGAGGTGGCAGATCAACGGCCGGTCGGCGTAGGCCGAGCAGCCGTCCTGCGGGCCCAGGTAGAAGGGGCAGCGGCAACCCTGACGGTTGAGCCGAGTGGCGGAGCCCCTGCCGTAGAGCTTGAGCTGGAGGTCGCGTGCGGCGACCTGCTCCCGTGGCGTGAGGTACACCACGCTCCGCTCACAGCGCTCGCATTCGGGGCAAAGGGTGAAGCCGGCCGTGAGTTCCTGAAAGCCGGGAATCGTGATCAGCTGCTGGATGAACGGATC
>JANOFA010000416.1:0-3837 GCA_031413355.1 Gemmatimonadota bacterium
GGACGGTCTACTCACTGCTCCCCGTTCCCCGTTTCCCCCAACCGCCCAACCGCCTTCTCCCGTTCCCTGCTAATGCTCCGTCGACTTGAACACCCGGAACAGATAGAACAGTGAGGGGAACAGCACGAGGCTGCCGAGGGCGAGCGCGCCGAGGGTGAGCTTGAGGGTGATGAGCGGTGCGGCGGACTGGGCGACGGTCAGCGTCGGCGGCAGGATCCAGGGATACTGGCTCAGCGCCCAGCCCCAGAGAATGCAGCTGACCTGCGCGACCGCGGCCACCCGGGCGAGGCGCCACCACCGGTGCCACAGCGCCCAGAGCGCGAGCGTCGCCGCCGCGCCGACGAGGAGGTGGAACGGCATTGCACCCGGCGCGACGACGAGACCGTTCCACACCAGCGGTGCTCCCTGCCAGGCCAGCACCAGCGTCACCATCGCCAGCAGGAAGACGAGGACACCACTCGCCAGCGCCTGCCGGCGGAAATCCTCCCGCAGCTCCTCCTCCGCGGTCTCGTTGGTGAGGTAGACCGCCGCGAGAAAGGCGAACAGCGCGAGCGTGAGTCCACCGACGCTCGCCGCAAAGGGTGTCAGCCAGGGCGCAACGAAATCCGCCATGAACCCGGCGCCGGTGGGGCGCTGGACCCGCCCCGCCGCGATGGTGCCGACGGCCGTCCCCAGCAGCAGCGGGGTGACGAGACTGGAGACGGCGAAGACCCGGCCCCAGCGCCGCTGACCCCCGCTATCCTCCCCGCCATAACTCCGGAAGATGAACGCCGAGCCGCGCAGCACGATGCCCACGAGGATCAGGGTGAGCGGGATGTGCAGCGCGATCACGATCTGGCTGAAGGCGCGCGGGAAGCAGGTGAACAGCAGCACGACGACGAGAATGAGCCAGACGTGATTGGCCTCCCACACCGGCCCGATGGCGTGGGCGATCACCGCCCGCTGCCGCTCGCGCCGCGGCCCCCGCGCGAAAAGATCCCACACGCCGCCGCCGAAGTCCGCTCCCGCCAGCAGCACGTAGAAGGTCAGGGCGACGAGAATCGCGCCGGCCAGCAGGTCGGCCACCGTCGGGCTCATGGCGTCCGGCCCGGTGTCGGCGAATAGATGCGGTGCCATTCCCGCTCACGCGGGCTGCGGATGATCTGGGAGTACAGCAGCCAGGCCACCACGACGCCGAGGAAGCAGTAGAGCGCGGTGAAGCCGGCAAAGGTGTAGACGAGGCCCGGCATTGGGGTCACGGCGTCGCTGGTGCGCATGACGTTGTAGATGATCCACGGCTGGCGGCCCACTTCCGTCACGGTCCAGCCCGCCTCGATGGCGATGAACCCCATCGGCGCGGTGAGCGCGGTGAGCGCCAGGAACCTGCGGTCGGCGGCGAGGTCGTGCCCGCGGAACAGCTTGAACAGCGCCCAGAGCGCCACGAGCGCCATCAGGGAGCCAAGCGCAATCATGACCTGAAAGGCGAGGTGCACCGTGGGGACGTGGGGCCAGTCGGCGCGCGGAAAGGAGTCGAGCCCGGTGATGACCGCGGCGGGGTCACGAGCGATCAGCAGGGAAAGGCCGGCGGGGATCTCGATGCCCCAGCGGGTCGTTCTCGTTTCCATGTCGGGCAGACCACCGATGAGCAGCGGCGCGCCGGCCCGGGTCTCGAACAGCGCTTCCATCGCCGCGAGCTTGGCCGGCTGGTGCTCGGCGACATTCCGCGCGCTGATGTCGCCCGAAAGCGGCTGGAGCAGTGCGGCAGGTGCACCGACCATGAGGCCGATAGTCAGGGCGCGACGGTGAAAGGCGTTCAGCGGATCGCGCCGCAGGAGAAAGGCGTGGATGCCGGCGACGGCGAGTCCGGTGGCGGCGTAGGAGGCGAGCGTCATGTGCAGCACCTGCTGAAACGCGGCGCTGTTGGCCATCGCGGCGAGCGGGTCGATGCTGGCGAAGGCACCATCCACCAGGGTGAAGCCGGTCGGCGCGTTCATCCAGGCGTTGGCGATGACGACAAAGATGCCGGAGGCGGCACCGCTCACCGCGACGATGACGCCGGCGACCAGGTGCGCGCGCGGCGAGATCCGGTCCCAGCCGTACAGATAGACGCCGAGGAAGATGGCCTCGGTGAAGAAGGCAAAGCCCTCGAGCGAAAAGGGCATGCCGATGATGGGGCCGGCGGCTTCCATGAATCCGGGCCAGAGGAGGCCGAGCTCGAAGCTGAGCACGGTGCCGGAGACGGCGCCGACGGCAAAGAGGATGGCGGTGCCGCGGCTCCAGCGCTTGGCCAATTCGAGGTCGAGCGGATCGCCGGAGCGGCGCCAGCGCGCCTCGGCGATGACCATGAGCAGCGGCATCCCGATGCCGACGACGGCAAAGAGAATGTGGAATCCCAGCGACATGGCCATCTGGGAGCGGGCAGCAAAGAGATCGGTCACGCTGGCAATCTAGGGAAGGTCGGCGCAATTGTCGTGGTGGCAGCGGGGCTCGCCCGCAGGATCTCTCATTAACGGGGCTCGCCGCACGGTCCCTGCGGGCTCGCCCCGTTTCAGCATCGGAATCACTCCATCCATCCTGGTGCCAGCGGGGCTCGTCCGCAGGGTCCCCTGGGCAGCTCTGCACAAGTTCCAGAGTCAGGTCGGGGCTCGTCCGCGGGGTCCTTCCGGGCGCTCGGCTTTGTGTTCCTTACAGTGGTGGCGTGAGGGCTAGCTACGCACGCGCCCTACAGGACTCCCGCGACCTCGCCCTTCCCAGCTCGGTTCGGGCGGTCGGTGAGGCCAGCCCCTACCTAATTCGGTGCTCAACCCCAGTCGACGCCGAGCGACTGCCAGAAGACCCGGAGCGGCTGCTTCGGCTTGCGGCAGACGAAGATCGGGACGTCCTGCTCCTCGTCCACGCCGAGGGGATTGCGGCTGCGGGCGGCGAGGGTGACCTCATCGAACAGCCGGCCGAGATCTTCGGCGTCGTCGCCGATGACGATGACGACGTCACCTGACCGCTCGCCGGGACCCCAGTTGTAGAAGTCGCCGTGAGTGCTGATGGGATAGGGCAGCCCGAGCGCCGGCCCGTAGAGTGCCACCGCGCCGGCCCGGCCGTAGTTGTCGCCCACGATGACCGCGCCGGCCTGCTCCGTCGGCGGCAGTGCATGGAACACCTGCGCCACCACCTCGACCTGCTCCCGCCAGCCAGTCATGTCGGCATAGTCCTGCGGCAGGGCGAGAGTAGTGCCGTAGTTGGTCGAGACGACTTGGCCGAGTCCGAGCCGGGCGGCATAGGTGATCATCTGCGGCGGTGGCAGCAGCGGGATGCCGACGGGCAACAGCACCAGGCCGCCGGTGGCGAGGAAGACGATGACGCCGAGCCACGCATGGCGACGGGAGGAGAGCCACTGCCCCGCGGCGACGGCGCCGGCGGCAAACAGCGCAGGGTGCACAGGGCCGAAGTAGTAGTCCTTGCCGCGCATCATGAGCAGCACGCCAAAGGCGACGAGCGCAAAGACGAGGAGGCTCCGGAAGGGCCGGAGTGCGGCACTGAGGCCGAGTGCCACCGCGCCGATGAGCAGGAGCGGGCTGGCGGCGCCGGCGAGAAAGAGCTGGCCGGTGGTAAAGCCCAGCGGTGTGACATGCCCGAGCTGGCCAGCGCGAAGTACCTGCACCTGCGGAAAGATGGGCCAGTCCCAGAACTGCTGGCCCAGGAGCGAAGGGGCCGCAAGCGCTGCAGCGATGCCGAGGGCGAGCCACGGCCAACGGGTCAGCAGGTCACGCCGGAGCGACGAGGCGAGAATCGCCGCGACGAGGGCGACGTCGAACACCACTCCGCTCAGCTTGGTCATCGCCGAGAGGCCCGCGGCGATGCCGA
>JANOFA010000417.1:0-3189 GCA_031413355.1 Gemmatimonadota bacterium
AAAAGAATTAACCTCCGTGCCCGCATCCGAAAATGGCAACACCGGCTTTTTTGCAGCAGAGCACAAGGCGCTGAAGCAACTGAAAAAAGCCGTGCTGCTCGTTACCGGCAGCGCAGTGCAAAAGCTCATGATGCAGCTCAAAGACGAGCAGGAAATCCTCATGAACATTGCCGACATGCTCATTGAACTTTACGCCTGCGAATCCATGCTCCTGCGCACCGAAAAGCTCATCGCCCTTAAAGGCGAAGCAGCCGCAAAAGTGAATGCTGACATGGTCAGAGTTTATTTCAGCGATGCTGCCGAGCGGATCAGCATCCACGGCAAACACAAGAACACCGCCCGACCGGTTCCGGGCCGGATTCCCCACTGGAGTGGCTCCACTTCTGCCCGATAACACCCGCGCATCACCTGCGTGGCGCGGCACATAACAGGGAACTGTCCGCCAAAGTGGGGCCAATCTGTCCGCCCAGCAAGGCCATGGCCGCGCCACGTCTGGTGCATGCGCTAGTTAGCCAACACCTAGTCAGGCGGGTAAATAGTATGAAGATAAGTTACCATACTTGTTCCCACGGTTCTGATCTCATCTGGTGAGAACCGAATCGCCGCACCGGCTGCCAAAGATTGCTGAATGCGACGCGGTGAGGCGTCACGGACCTGGGCCAAAAGCTTCTTGTCCACCATTCCGGCGTTGTGAACTATTGCATGCCGGCACGCGTGCGCAGTGATTACATCATTGACATCGATGGTCCGCTCCACGTCCTGGCCTATCCAAAGCTTGAAAGCCTTTCCTATGCTCTGCATGTCCTGGAAGCTGATGTCCTTCTTTTGAACAAACAGCTCGGCGAAGCGCGCGACAGGGTCCCCAGTCATGTGCTCAACGTCCGGGAATGTTAGTGTCAGGGATTCAGTGAACAGTGCTGATGGTGGTCCAGCACGAAGCGCCGCTTCGAGCCGAAGGGTGAATACATCGCGGACCGCGGATGCGAAATAAGACACCGCCAAGACGGCGCACTGATTGTACATCGTCTGAAAATGGGATCGGACGGACTGATTTGTCCTGATATTTCGCAAGACCTTGAGAGGTTTGTCAACGCGAGCGTTCGGATGGATGATCTTCAGACGGTCCTGCTCTGCCGAGATCCGCTCCAGCAATTGGATCGGAATTCCAAGAATGAGCTGGTCGAAGTCCAGCAATGACTCGACCAGGGCGAAGTTCGCGGCAAACGTATCGCGAGGTTCAGGGTCCGACATCGTACCCCACAGCTGGTTTGTTGGCTAACACCCGCGCATCACCTGCGTGGCGCGGCGCAGAACGGGGAGCCGTCGGTTAAACTGGGCTCATTCTCAGCCCCAAGCAAGGCTATGGCCGCGCCACGTCTGGTGCATGCGCTAGTTAGGTGGCCATGCGCTGCTGAATGGTACGTTTACCCTAACCGAGTCCAAAGAGAAGGATGGCGGTGCCGAGGCTCCAATATATGCCCATCGTCAATCGATCCCCAAGCAGGAAACGGAAGTCTTCTAGTGCTGCAAGCTCCCAGATCCACCAGACCCGCGGATTGACCAAAAAGCAGGCCCCAGCCACTGCGAAGGTGAGGCCCTTACTCGCGTGGGTTGGAGCGAATACCGACAGGGCGAAGTATGGGCTGAGCAAGAGCAGGAGCGTGACTACATAGGCCGAGGCTGTCTGCCAGAGCGGATGCTCAGGCTCCGGTGGAAGCTTCAGTTCTCCGCGGGCGAGTCGCCAGAGTCGGCTGACGATCGTTGCCCCGACGACGGTGAACAGTGCCGTGAGAAAGAATGACCGCCCGTCAGGCATCGGCCTCCGATTGCAATGGCCTTTCGGCCACCTAACGCCCGCGCATCACCTGCGTGGCGCGGCACGGAACAGAGAACTGTCAGCCAAAGTGGGCCATATGCCCGTCCGATGCAAGGCCTTGGCCGCGCCACGGCTGGTGCATGCGCTTGTTAGGTGGCCGTGCGTGCGATGTGAGCCAACACGGTGGTAGCGACGCGCTTTAAGAACTCATCCACAGCAAGCGCCTCTTGAGCTGTGGTCACTCCAACTAGTGGACACCCGTCGAAGCGAGTCACTTGGGCAGCCGCTTCACTCAGATGCTGGCTTAGAAGAACGGGGGCGATTATGAGCGCAGTGCTGGGAGAATCGTGGCGGCTAAGTGCATAGGCAAGCTCCTCAGCAGACACAGAGTCTGGCGCGGCGAAATCTTCGGAAAGAAGTGGGACGAAGACATGAGACGTGTCAATAGCGCGCTTGAGCTGGGCCAACCAATCTCCACTCCGAATGTCATGATGGTCGAGGTACGGCGCATACAAGGTACCTTCCGCGTAGGATAGCATCCTTCCATACCACGCCTTCGCCCGGTCAAACTGGGATCTGCGATAGGCGATGAACGCCCGGACTTTTGTAGGCGGAGGGAGCGGCTGACTGACTTGGGTCTGGACAATCCGTAATCGATCGTAGTGGCGTCGATACGCCGTTTCTGTGGCAAGAACGTCCAACCGCTGAATCGCTGCTTTGGAGATTGCGGAAAGCGTCGCCAAGGGCAGCGTGGCACTATCAGTCCCGCTTCCGAAAGGCTTTCCGCCGAGGGCCACTTCTTGGGTCCACCGTATGCTCCCGATGTCCTTCTTTGCGTCGAGCCACTGTCCGCGTGGATAGTGCGTGATTCCTGATAGTCGGCCGGTCAGGAGAAAACCCTCAACTGGCGAGGGAGGTGGAACATGCGCTCGGACCTCCTCGATAAGCGCGCGGACCTGAGCTAAGACATCTGGGTCTGCAAAGGTCAGCAGTGGTGTGCCGCTATCGTAAAAGGCGTCCTGAAGCGCTTGCGACTGGAACAGTGGCACCTGATTGACATAGAGCGCCAGTTCCGAGTCAGCCGGAGGTCGGACTTGGAGAGTCCAGAGCACGTCAATCGGGATTTCACTCAACGCGGCCTCCTAGGCCACCTAACGGACTGGCATAAGCTGCGGGCGGGCGCACTTCTGTAAGTGACGCTGTCCCAGGCGCCGCCGTGCATTAGTACGAACTGTACCCGTGCTCGACCGGCGCCGACGGCGCCCGCCCGACAGCTTCATGCCAATGTTAGAAAGCGGATGCACCGGTGCACGATTGCACAAAACACGAACTGCGCGCGCGGCAGCGCCCCACGATCCCCTCTCCGCTTCGCG
>JANOFA010000418.1:0-4927 GCA_031413355.1 Gemmatimonadota bacterium
GGGGCCCCATCTCGACAACTACGAGACCCATGATGACCGGGAGATCCTGCCGGGGGCCGGCTTCTCGATCGAGCCGGGGATCTACTTGTCAGGCAGCTTCGGCGTGCGCAGTGAAGTGAACATGGTGTGGGCGCCGGAGGGCCCGCGGGTGACGCCGGCGGTGCCGCAGGTGGAGCTGATTACGGCGTAACCCGGGGGAAAGACGAGGCGGGATCGAGGAACGGGGAACCGGTATCACGTGTGAATCCTGGAATCACTTTCGCGCTCCAAATGTCCAAATTACGGATTTTCCGGTTCCCGGTTCCCGGCTCAGCGTTCCCTTCTGATTCATCGAAGTTATGGTGTTTCATGCGGTTACAGGGTCATTCGTGGCTGAAACCCGCCATGTGACCCTTCCTTGACACGTGATTTTAGTCACGTCATATTGTTGCCACCCAATCGGGCCGCGATTGGGACAATTCGCTGAAGACGCAGTTCGCATCCCCGCACCACATCCATACTTGGTAGGACCGGCGCTACTCGTGATCACCCCCTTGGGTTGAGGGCGGCTCTTCGCCGTCGCGCCTTCTCTGTTTCGTATCGCAGGCAGGTTTGTGTTCACGCCACTGGAGGATGTCTCCATGAGAGAATGCGGTGTTAGCGCCTTCGCCCGCCGAGCGTTGTGGGTCGCGCTCGCGGCAGTCGGCCTGATCGTGTCAGCGGGTTCGCTGCACGCTCAGTCGACTGGTAAGCTCGAAGGACGAATTCGGGATCAAGCAGGTGCGCCAATTGCCGGCGCCCAGGTCCGGGTTGATGGGACGGCGTTTGGTGCCGTCGCCAACAGCCAGGGTTACTGGTTCCTCAACAGCGTCCCGGCCGGGTCGGTTGACCTGACGGCGACGTTCGTCGGGTACAAGCCGGTCCGGGTGACGGGTCTCCGGGTGCTGGCGGGTCAGACGGTCACCCAGGACTTTGCCCTGGAGCAGGCGGTCGTCGATATCGGTGATATCGAAGTCATCGGCGCGGTCAACGCGCTGGTGCCGCGCGACGAAGTCGCGACGAAGCAGCGGATCGACGGTGCGTACGCCGAAAAGCTGCCGGTCGACCGCATCGCCAACGTCATCGCCTTGCAGCCGGGCGTCGTCATCAACAACAACGGCGGCATCAACATCCGCGGTGGTCGTGACGACGAAGCGGCGGTCTATGTCGACGGTGTCCCGGTGCAGGGTGGCGGCCGCGGCAACCAGTTCGTCGGGCAGTCGGGCGGCGCGGGCATCGGCAGCGTCGGCACCAACTCCTTCGAAGAAGCCTCGGTCACCACCGGTGGCTCGTCGGCGGAGTTCGGCAACGCCCAGTCCGGCATCATCGCGATTCAGACCCGGGCCGGCGGCTCCAAGTGGAGCGGCAACTTCGGGTATGAGAACGATGCGCTGGGCGGGCTGAATCACAGCCTGGGGTTCAACCGGATCGCTGGTGGCATCGGCGGACCCATCGCCGGTAACCTGACCTTCTTCCTCTCCGGCGACATCGATGGCGCCAAGTCCACCGGCAACGGCGTCGACGGGCAGAAGCACCCGGTGTTTGTCCAGGCCGGTGTCGATACGACAGTCGCGGTGTTCGGCGGCACGCCGGCTGACACCTCTTTTGTCGATGTGCTGAATTTTGCCGCGCACACCGGCACCTGCGAAGAGTTCAAGGGCAGCACCAACAGCGACATCCGGAACAACTACGGGCTGGATTGTCGCGGGGCCCAGCTGCCCTATACGGCCGGCTCGAGTTACCGGCTGCAGAGCAAACTGCAGTACACCTTCGGCACCGGCAGCCGCATTGCGCTGACCATGCTGCAGAGCTCCGCCCAGAACCGCGGGTTCTGCTACGGCTGCGTCACCAACCCGACCAACACCTTCGCCAACTGGAACAAGAACAACGTCGCCACGTTGAACTGGACCCAGAGCCTGTCGAAGTCGGCGGACCGGGCGATCGCGCTCGAACTCTACGCCTCTTACCAGTGGGACCGTGCGATCACCGCCCCGCTCACCCGCCAGGGCGAGCAGGACACCCGGGATCCGTTCGCCGGCTTCATGATCAAGAAGCCCAAGTTCCTCTTCGATATGGACAACTTCCCGATCTCGGGGATCGCCGGGAACTTCCGCTGCAACTGCGGCGCGCTTTCGCCTTATGACATCCTGGACCCCGACCAGTACGAACAGACCGCTACGTACCGCACCAACCCATACGGCACCTCCGGGGTGTTCCAGGGCTTTCCCGAGCAGGGTGGTCCGAGCGGGCGGTTGAGCCTGTACAAGGAAGACCGCGCCCTCGGCAAGGCCAACCTGGACTGGCAGGTCGACCGGTATAACCGCCTCAAGATCGGCGGGGAGTACACCAAGTACTTCATGAACGCCTACTCCTCCGGCCTCACCAGTCAGGCCTTCTCCGACGGCTATCACGAGAAGCCCACCCGGTGGAATGCCTTCGTGGAAGACCGGCTTGACCTCGGCGATGTCGTCCTCGTGGCCGGCTTGCGGTATGACTGGTACAAGACCGGCGCCAGCCGGTCGTACTTCACCGACAGCCTTGGCAACAGGAGCTTCTTCCCGCGTATCTCCACGATGCCGGGCTACAATGCGGCGACGCAAGACACCCTGTTCGTGGCCGACAAGAGCCACAACTACCTGAGCCCGCACGTTCAGGTGGCCTTCCCGGTGACGGAGCGGACCAACTTCCGGCTCTCCTACGCCCACCAGGTGCAGGCGCCGGACTTCAACCTGATCCTCGGCGGTATCAACACCGACCTGAGCATCACCAACACCAACCACGTCTACGGCACCGACCTCGACTTCGGCCGGACGATCACCTTCGAGTTCGGCGTCCGCCATTCGTTCAATGACGACATGGTGCTCGACATCTCGGCGTACAACAAGGACAAGTTGTCCGACGCCGCCGGCCGCCTGGTCTCGTTCTTTGACCCGCTGAAGAAGCAGAACGTCGATCTCCGGGTGATTACCAACGCTGACTTCGGCAACTCGCGCGGCATCGATATCCGGTTCGACCGGCGCATCGGCGAACTGTTCAACGGCAGCCTCGCCTACACCTTCGAGGAAGCCAAGAACACCGGTTCCAATCCGTTTACCTACATCAACTTCGGGTCCCGGATCCTGAACTCCATCAGCGGTGGCAACAGCCCGCCGCCGCAGGGCATTCTGCCGACCGACCAGAGCCGGCCGCACAACCTCGCCGGCCAGCTGGCGCTCAACTTCCCCAACAACTGGAAGCAGGGCTCGGCTGCGGGATCGGTGCTGGAGAATGTCGGGGTGTTTGCCACCTTCCGGTTTGCCAGCGGCACCTCCTACACCCGCTGCCCGGTGTCAGACAACTCGGATGACAATATTTTCTCCGGTGGCGTCTGCGGCCGCAGCATCGAGGGCGATTACAACGGGGCCCGCCTGCCGCAGTTCAAGCAGTTCGATCTGCGCCTGACCAAGGGCTTCGCGCTCGGCGGCATGGACTTCACCGCCTACAGCGAAATCCGCAATCTGTTCAACTTCGTGAACATCAACCGGGTGTTCGCCCAGACGAACGACATCACGAACAACACGGAGCGCACCCGCATCCGTGAGGCCGAGATCCAGTCGTTCGCCAACGAAGCCACCATCAACGGCGCACTGGCAGCCGACAGCTCGATCGACCTGTCGTTCGGCGGCGCCGTCGATCCCCGCCAGGCGTGCGGCTCATGGAAGCAGCAGGACGGTACCTCCGCCACTCCGAACTGCGTGTACCTGATCCGGGCGGAAGAGCGCTACGGCGACGGGGACCACATCTTCTCGCAGGCGGAGCAGACCCGTGCATCGGACGCGCTGTACGGCGTCTTCCGCGGGCTGAGCAGCTTTACCGGTGCTCCGCGCCGGATCCGGGTCGGCTTCGAAGTCAATTTCTAGCGTAACTCACGGTGGCCTGGTCGGGGAGAACACACCCGGCCAGGCGCCCCGCATGTCACCGAGCGAGGGGAGAATGCACTCACGATTCCGTATGAAGGGCCTCATGCTGGCGGCGTTCGCACTGCTGATCGCCAGCATGGCGCTGCCCAGTCCGGCCTCGGCCGAGCCGCAGCCGGGAGCCCGGAAGAAGGGCTTCAGACTGTTTGCCCGTGCCCTGGGCGCCATGACCATCAACCAGATCTACTGCGGCCTGGCCTCGGACGGCCGGGTCTGCGTGGACTCAACCAACAGCTCCACCATCGGCGGCGGCTTCTGGCCCAAGGGTACCGCGGACCAGTACGTCTTCAACTCGGGCCTCCAGCTGGCCGGTATCATCGGTCCGGACGGCGGTCCCTGGGTGGGCGACACGGTTGGCGCCTTCTTCTTCGATCCCAAGGGCACCACCGAACATGGCGAAGAAGTCCAGCCGATTTTCAACATCACCAATAATGCGGACGCTGCCATCTGGCCCGCGGCGGCCTGCGTGCCAAGCGGCACGGACCCGGTCGCGCAGCTGTTCGATCCGCTGCTGCAGACCGACCCGACGAATACCGGCAATCCCGGCTGCCGCCGGACGGCCTCGCAGGGTGACGTCTGGTTTGTCTCGACCGAAGCCAATCCCAGCCTCAAGGGCGGCCGCAAGCACCCGCTGGGCGTCGCGGTGGAAACCCGCGGCATGGGCTGGAACTTCCCCGTCGGCAATGAAGGCATCCTGTACTTCATCTACACCTTCTACAACATCTCCTCGACGGTCAGGGCAGACTACAACGCCACTCGTCCGGAGCTGGCCGACATCCTGTACAACCGGGCGCTGCAGTTCCACTCGGCGACCACCGCGCAGGGAGTAACCCTCCCCTCCGGCGGCTATACCATCACCAACCTGTTCGCCGCCTTCGCGGTCGACATGGACGTGGCCAACGCCGGGTCGAACTACTCCGGCGTGAACCTGCCGTTCGCGCTGGGGTACACCT
>JANOFA010000419.1:0-6434 GCA_031413355.1 Gemmatimonadota bacterium
CACCACTGTCACGCGGCGCGGCTACGGTCTCAGGCGTCCCCTGAACACGATCGTCACCGGCTCACCGCCCTGCCGCCGGGTGCGCAGCGTCTTGCCGATCCGGCCGGTGTTCTCCGCGATGACGCCGTTGGCGGCATCGAGGACCACCCGGGTCGAGCGATAATTGTCCTCCAGCCGCACCGTCGCGGTGCCGGGGAAGTCCCGCAGGAACGACTGCATATTGCGCACATCCGCGCCGCGCCAGCCGTAGATCGACTGGTCATCATCGCCGACCGCACAGACATTGCCGTGCGCGCCTAACAGACGAATGAGCTGGTACTGCGCCGAGTTGGTATCCTGGAATTCATCGACCAGCAGGAAGGCGAAACGCTCCTGGTAGTCGCGCAGCCGGTCGGGCCGCTCGCGGAACAGCGTCAGCGGGTGCAGCATCAGGTCGTCAAAGTCCATCGCATTCGCCGACTTGAGCGCCGGGCCGAGGGCGCGATACACGTCGGCGGCGACCTGCGACACCCGATCGAATGGCGATCCGGTCGCCAGCTCATCCGGTGGCACCATCCGGTTTTTCGCCGCCGAGATGACCGACTGGATCACCTTGGGCGGAAACAGCTTGGTGGAATGTCCCAGCGTGTCCATCAGCCGACGGATCAGCGAAAGCCGGTCGTCTTCATCGTAGATGGTGAACTGGCGAGAAAATCCAAGCGCTTCCGCTTCCCGCCGCAGCAGCCGGGCGGAGAGGGAGTGAAAGGTACCGATCCACAGCCCCGCGGGATCCTGCCCGAGGAGCCGGCCCACCCGCTCCTTCATCTCGCCGGCAGCCTTGTTGGTGAAGGTGACCGCGAAAATGCGCTTTGGCGAGACGCCGGCCTGGTCGATGAGCCGGGCGATGCGCATCGTCAGCACGCGGGTCTTGCCCGAGCCGGCGCCGGCCACGACGAGCAACGGGCCATGGACGTGCTCCACCGCCTCCCGCTGGGCGGGATTGAGGCCGTCCAGGCCGATCAGCGGAGCGCGCTCAGTCGTCATGCATGGGGATCCGGATCAGAAACGTGGCACCGGCGTCGGCCGGCTCCAGCATCAATTCGCCGCCGTGGGAGTCCTCCACGACGCGGCGCGCCAGCGCGAGGCCGATGCCCCAGCCGCTGGACTTGGTGGTGATGCCCGGATCGAACAGCGTGCGGCGGATCTCGCCGGGAATGCCGGGCCCGTCATCCACCACCCGAATCGTCGCCGTGTCCCCGTCCTGCCCCACCCGCAGCGTGATCCGCCCCGAGCGCCCCGTCAGCGCGTCGATGGCGTTCTTGACCAGCGACTCGAGGGCCCACTCGAGCAGAATCGGGTCACCGAGCACCACCGGTCCGTCGCCTGCCGTGTCGACGTCGATGGTGATGCGATTGACCCGGTGGGGCAACCGCGGGCTGAAATAGTCCGCCACTTTCTTGGCGAGGGCGCCGGCGCCGACCGGCTCGCGCCGGTTGGCATGCCCGATTCGCTCGAACCGATGAGCGACACGCTCCAGCCGCTCCGCATCCGCGGCCAGATGATCCGCCAGGTGCGGCGGCGGGGTCGCGCGGGAGCGGACCTGCTCGATCCAGCCCTGCAGGCTCATGAGTGGCGTGCCCATCTGGTGGGCTGCTTCCCGCGCCATCGCGACCCAGAGCCGGTCCCGCTGGGCCGCCATGGCGTTGCGATAGCCCGCGACCCCAACCCCGATGATCGTGAGCAGGATGAGACCCTGCAGTACCGCGAGCGCCACCAGCTGCCGCTTGGCCGGCACCGGCCCGAAGTGCAGCGTCCCCAGCAGCGGGTCGGCGATCGGGGGATTCTCCCGATCGAGCACCGCGGCGTAGGCCAGCACGCGCGGATCATCCAGCGGGGCAGCGAACGGCAGGTTGGCCGCCGCCGAGACCCGCCCCGCCGTATCCGTGACCACCAGCGGTATGCCCTCGCGGCGTACCTGCTCCCCCAGCTTGAGCAGGGAGCTCTGCGCCGCACCGGGCTTGTCGTCGTTCAGCCCCGCGAAGACGCCGGCGTACAACCGGCTGATGGAGGAGGCATCACTGCGGAAGTGCTGGATCACGATCCAGCTCGAGCCGGCCGACAACCCCGCGAGCACCAGCACCAGCAGCACGACCAGCACCGGCGCAAACCGGCGCAGGCGCCGCCTAGGCACGTGGCACGAGCCGGTCGGTGCCGAGGTAGGGCGCGAGCGCTGCCGGTATAACGACCGAGCCGTCGGCCTGCTGGTTGTTTTCCAGCAGGGCGATGATCGTGCGGGGGAAGGCGACCCCCGACGCATTCAGGGTGTGGACGAACTCCGGCTTCGATCCGGGGTCGCGGCGGAAGCGTATGTTGGCCCGGCGGGCCTGGAAGTCGGTGAAGGTGCTGGCACTCGAAGCCTCGAGCCAGGTCTCCACGCCCGTGGCCCACACCTCGAGATCATGGGTGCAGGCGCTGCCGAATCCGATGTCGCCCGCAGCGAGCGTCAGCCGTCGGTACGGGATCTCCAGCCGCTCGAGCGCCGTCTCGGCATGCCGGGTGATCCGCTCATGCTCGGCCCCGCTCTCCTCCGGCCGGCAGAGACGCACCAGCTCCACCTTGTCAAACTGGTGTACCCGGATGAGGCCGCGGGTGTCCTTGCCGTGCGCGCCGGCCTCGCGACGGAAACAGGGGGTGTAGGCGACGAAGCTAAGCGGCAGCGCGGCGCTGTCGAGGATCTCGTCGCGGAACATGTTGGTCAGCGGGACTTCCGCGGTGGGGATGAGGAACAGATCATCCGCCGTGGCCTGGTAAACCTCGTCCGCGAACTTGGGCAACTGCCCCGTCCCGGTCATCGTCGCCCGATTCACCAGGAAGGGCGGCGCGATTTCGGTGTAGCCATGCTCGCGGGTGTGGAGGTCCAGCAGGAAATTCTGCAGCGCCCGGACCAGCCGCGCCCCCATGCCGGTGAACAGCGGGAAGCCCGAGCCGGTGATCTTGGCCCCGCGCGGCAAGTCGAAGAGGCCCAGTGCCTGCCCCAGCTCCCAGTGCGGCTTCGGTGCGAAACCCAGCCGCGGTGGCTCGCCCCATTGCTTCACGGCCAGATTGGCCGAGGCATCGCCGTCGGGCACGATGGCGAGCGGCAGGTTCGGCACCGTCAGGGCCAGCGCGTCCAGCTCGGCTTCGATGTCGCGGACCCGGACATCGAGCGCCTTGACCTCATCGGAGGAACGCTTGAGCGTGGCGAGGAGATCATCGGCCGGCTGAGCGGCCTTCTTGCGGCGGGCGACCTCCTCCGTCGCGCTGTTGCGGTCGGCCTTGAGCGCCTCGACCCGGGTCAGCGCTTCGCGCCGCTGGCGGTCCAGATCCTCGAGCTGGTCGAGGAGCAACGGCAGCGCGGGATCGAGCCGGCGCGACAATGCAGCACGCACCCCCGCGGGATCCTGGCGGAGCTGCTTGAGGTCGATCACGGCGGGCTACTGCTTGGGGATGCCGAGCGTGAGCGCCCGGTAGCCGCAGTTCTGGTTGGCGAGCACCTCGATGCGGACTGTATCGGCGGCCGGGTCGATGAACAGCACCTTGAGCTTGCCGTAGAGCGGCACGCCGAGCAGACTGCAGGTGTTGATCCCACTGCGGATGAAATACGTCTCGCCCACGGCGATCTCGATGGAGTCGGAGGTGATGTAGTCATTCCCATCCGCCTTCGTGAGCTGGTCGAAATCAATCGGCGAGAACTTGAGCCCCGGCAGGAGTGAGTTGCTGCCGGCGAGGCCGAGCACATCGAGCGGCAGGAAGAGGTCGCGGCCCGCCGCATCGGTGGAATAGGCAAACTCGAAGTTCGTCCCGACATCCCAGGTGCGCACCACACTCCGGGCATTCAGCGAATAGGCCGTCGGCGACTGCAGCGGGCCGGTGGCGAGCGAACTCATCGTGACCGTGTCGATGATGTTGGTGAGCGAGGCAGGCGGGATGCCATTGTCAGGGCCGCATGCGGCAAGCAGGGCAATGGCAGCGGTTCCGAGCACGACGGGGAGGCGTGACATGGGCGGAAAGTACGAGGGGTGACGGGAGCGGTCAACCCGCAGCAATTGCTTGACTTCGACCGTGTGACCGCCGTACAATCCGTGCACCCCGCTTTCCCGTTCCCGGAGTCTGAAGATGGCTGGCTTGCGCGAGATGGTGCAGGGCCTGGCGGCCCGGCCAGACGTCGATGCCGTCGTGGTGCTGAGCAGTGACGGACTCCCGATCGATACCGCGGGCCGCGCCCTGCTCGACACCGACGCGGTGGCGGCCCTCGCCGCGACGTTCGCCAATGGGGCCAAGCGCCTCGGGCAGGCGGCGGAGTGCACCGGACTGGCAACGACGGTGCTGGAGTTTGACGACCGGCTCGCCATCGTCCGGCCCCTCGGAACCGAGGGGCACCTCTTCGTCCTTGCCGCTCCGGCCACCAATCTCGGGCCGCTCCTGTTCGAGCTGCGGCTGCAGGCGCCGGCGCTCGCGACCATTCTCTGACCCGACCCCACTGAGATGCGCTGGGCTGTCATCCTCGCCGGTGGCTCGGGGAGTCGCTTCTGGCCGCTCTCGACCCCGAGTGCCCCGAAGCAGCTTCTGCCCCTGATCGGCGATCAGTCCACCGCCGAACAGGCGGTCGCCCGCCTCGAAGGGCTGGTCCCGCACGATCGGATACTGGTGGTCACCGGACCGGCGCTCGCCGGGCGGCTGCAGTCCGCGCTGCAGCTCCCGGCGGAGAACATTCTGGTGGAACCCCGGCCCGCGTCCACCGGGCCGGCCCTCGTCTGGGCCACCCTCGAAGCCCGCCGCCGCGATCCCGCCGCCGAAGTGCTCTCACTGCACGCCGACTGGGCCATCCGCGAGGAAGCGGCGTTCCGCCACACCGCGGCGCAGGCGCTCGCCACCGCGATCCGGCATCGTCGCCTCGTGACCGTCGGCATCGTACCCTCCCGGCCGGACACCGGGTTCGGTTACATCGTCCCGGGGACCGCCCTGGATGAGACGGCCCGGACCGTCGCCCGCTTCGCGGAGAAGCCCAGTGCCTCGACCGCGCTGGACCTCATGGCCTCTGGCGCCCTGTGGAATAGCGGCCTCTTCGCCTGGTCGGCGGACGTGCTTCTGGCGGAAGTCCGCAGCAACACTCCCGAGATCGCACCCCACCTGGCCCGGCTCGAAGCGGGCGACCTCGCCGGGTTCTTCGAGTCGGTTACCGCGATTTCGATAGACGTCGGCGTGCTCGAGCGCAGCAGCGCCGTTGCGGTGGTGCCAGGCCGGTTCACCTGGGACGATGTCGGGACCTGGGATGCCCTGCCCCGGGTCCGGCGGAAGGATGCGGAGGGCAACGTCGCCGTGGGCGAGGTCCATCTGCTCGACGCTCAGGACTGTGTCGTCTGGGCGAGTGGCACTCCCATCATCGTGAGCGGCGTGAAGGACCTCGTCATCGTCCACGCCAACGGTCGCATTCTCGTCCTGCCCCGCGCGCAGGCCGCCGACCTCAAGGTGATCCTCGACCGTCTGCCGGCGTCGGTCCGCGACATTCCCTGACGAGGGCAGCCTCGCCGCATGCCTCCCCGCCTCTATCTCCTCGAGCCCGCATCACCCGGTACCGCGTGGGCGCCCTTCACGGGGGTGCGCCCCCTCGCGGAGCTGATGGCCGGGATCTGGAAGATCCGGGAGCGCTGGGAAGCGGCGCTGGACCTGGAGACCACCGCGATCATCGGCGACCACGTCGCCGGATTCCATGATGGACCCGGTCCCGAGATCCTCCCGCCCGGCCCGATCCCCGGCCCGGCGATCATCGCCGCCGCCTGGTTCGCGCCGACGGGGAGCCCGATCACACCTGACCCCTCCACCCGCCGGCTCGTCTCGGGCGACACCACCGTCGGGTGGATCGTGCCGTCCGGCACCACCTGGCAGGGGTCCACCGCCGGGGGAACAGCCCTCGCGGTCGACGGGCTGGTGCTCAACGGCAGCTTCGACCTCATCACCGCGCTCGAACGATTCCTCGCCCCCGATGCGCTGGGCTTCGGGAATGGCGAGGTCGACCCGGTACCGGCGGCCAGTATCGTCATTGGCGATCCTTCCCTGGTGCTCTGCCGCGGCGCAGTCGTGGAGCCGGGTGTCGTCTTCGATACTCGCGGTGGTGCGGTCGTTCTGGAAGCGGGGGTCGAAGTTCGGCACGGCGCCCGGCTGGAGGGACCGCTCTATGCCGGTGCCGATGCGCGCCTGCTCGGCGGTCACCTGCGGGCCAGCGTCTTCGGGCCGCGCGTGGTCGTGAAGGGCGAGGTCTCCAGCAGCCTCTTCCTCGGCTACAGCAACAAGGGGCATGATGGATTTGTGGGCCACTCGGTGCTGGGCCACTGGGTGAACCTCGGGGCCGGGACGACGACCTCCAACCTCAAGAATACCTATGGCGAGATTGCCCTCACCGTCGCGGGCGAGCGGAT
>JANOFA010000420.1:0-2377 GCA_031413355.1 Gemmatimonadota bacterium
TCAAACTCAGCATAACCTAAAAGTGTGGTGGGATACTGCATATTGCCAGTGGCCGGTCTTGCCACATGGAAATAAGGCTTACCAAACTGCAAGGCAAGATTACCTGTATTTTGCCGCCCACCGCCAACTCTGCACAGCAAAGTACTTGACAGAAAGCCTCGCCACCTGTATCGTCCGCCATGCGCTCCCCCCGTCCCCTGCGTCGCTCCACCCCGGATGCTCCCCCTGAGCCGTTGCAGGATCGTGCGCTGGAAAATCTCCGCTTCATCCGCGACACCATGGCCGGCGCCAGCGCCTTCACGGGCGTGCCCGGCTGGGGTGGGGTCGGGATGGGGGTAAGCGCCCTCGGCGCCGCATGGATCGCGCATCAGCAGCCCACCGTCGAGCGCTGGCTGCTCACCTGGGTGGCGGAAGGCTGGCTGGCCTTTGCCATTGGCGGGGTGGCGATGGTGCGGAAGTCGGCTGTCGGGGAGACGCCGCTGACCTCGCGCTCCGGTCGCCGGTTCCTGCTGGCCTACGCCCCGCCGATTCTCGCCGGCGCGGTCCTCACCCTGGCCCTCTACCATGCAGGGATGACGGGACTGCTTCCCGGGCTCTGGCTGCTGCTCTACGGTGCCGCCGTGATGACCGGCGGGGCCATGTCGGTACCGGTGGTGCCGGTGATGGGGGTCTGCTTCATGGTGGTTGGTGCGGTCACGCTCTTCCTGCCCGCGAGCGCGGGAGACTTCAGCATGGCGCTTGGGTTCGGCCTGCTGCACATCGGATTCGGCGTCTGGATTGCCCGGAGGTACGGTGGCTAAGTCCAATGCAGCCCGGAAGGGCACAAGTGCGGCGCCGGCAAACGGGAAGGGGACCCTGGCGAGTGTACGTGGGGGGCGCGCCTCCCTCGCGCCAGACCTGGACAAGGTCATTCACGAGCGGGTGCGCCTGGCCATCGTGAGCGCGCTCGCGGTCAATCAGGCGCTGAGCTTCAACGAGCTCAAGTCGTTGCTCACGATTACCGACGGCAACCTGAGCGTGCATGCCCGGAAGCTGGAGGACGCCGGCTACGTCGACTGCCAGAAGTCGTTCGCCGGCCGGGTCCCGAAGACGGAATACCGCCTGACGGCGGCGGGGCGGCGTGCCCTGGAGCGCTACCTGGCGCACATGGAAGCCCTGATCCGGATGGCCCGCGGCAGCTGACGCTCCGCGCTGCAGCGGCGAGATGGCCCGGTGCCGGGCCTTTTTCAGAAAGCTTTACTTTATGACACCAAGTACTTCGCACGCGGCAGCCGCTCTCCCGGTCCCGGTCCACCTTTCGCCGGGCAGCGGCCGCCTGCTGCTGCCACTCGCGCTGCTGGCCGTGGGCGCGGACCTTCTCTTCCGCGCACCGGCGGCCGGGCTCAACCTCACGCTCTGGGTCGGGGCGGCGGTCGGGGTGTGGTGGCTCGAACGGGGCGGTGCGGCGGCGGTGCGCGGCCGGGCGGAACAGGCGCTGCTGCTGGTGGCTTTGGTGCTCGCCGCGGGATTCAGCTGGCGCGAAAACGAAATGCTCCGCTTCCTGGACATCCTGGGCGTGCTGGTCGTGTTCGGGCTGCTGCCGTTCGCGGTTGCCCGGGAGGCGGGGCGGGCGGAGGGATCGCTTTCGCTCGGACGGCTGTTCGTCCTGGGTGGCTGGCTCGCGGCTCGGGGCGCCCGCGGACCGGTGCCGGCTCTCCTCGAGGCGGGTGGGAGTGAGACGGGCCGCCGGATCCTGGCACGGAAGGGGCCGATCCCCTCGGCGCTGCGCGGTCTCGGGCTGGGCCTCCCGCTGCTGCTCCTCTTCGGCAGCCTGCTCGGCGCGGCGGATCCAGACTTCGGCGGCTTCCTTCGCACCCTGGTCTGGGTCGATCCAGTCACACTCGCCTCGCATGTGCTGGGGGTGGGTATCGGGGCCTGGATCGCCGCCGCGCTGCTCGGCGGCGTACTGCGGGTGGAACAGGATCGGGCGGCCATTTCGCTCGCGGCCGCACCGCGCTCGCTCGGGCCGATCGAGGTGGGAGTCGCGCTGGGCATGCTCGACCTGCTCTTCGGGGGCTACGTCGCCTTTCAGCTGCCGTATTTCTTCGGCGGCATCGACCACGTCCTGGCGCGGGAGGGCCTGACCTTCGCCGACTACGCCCGGCGCGGATTCGGCGAACTGGTCGCGGTGAGCGCACTGGTGCTGCCACTGCTGCTGGTGCTGGAACCGCGGGTCGATCGTGTCGCGCCGGGTGCGCGGGCGCTGTTCACCGGGCTGGCGTACACGACCCTGGCCCTGCTGGTGGTGATCATGGGTTCGGCCCTCCACCGCATGGCGCTGTACTCCACACAGTTCGGCCTCACCGAGGATCGATTCTTCGCCACCGCCTTCATGACG
>JANOFA010000421.1:0-1115 GCA_031413355.1 Gemmatimonadota bacterium
CGTACCCGTCCCGGGTCCGGCCCGGTGCGACGGCCCAGTTGTTCGAGCCGATCGCGTCATCACCGGCGCCCGGATCGCAGCCGGTAGCGCAGGCGAAGTGGCGCGGGGCGCGGGGAGGAGTGCCGGGCGACGGGAGATGCCCATCGAGGGCGCGCGGTGCAACCGCACCGTTGGGCTGGATCGGTTCCTGAATCGGGCTGTTGCGGGGAAAGAGCGCATCCGCCGCCGCAGGACCGATCCGCTGCCGGGCGGACGCCTGGAGCTCCTCGAGCTCGCTGTAGGCAAGGGTCCAGCCCATGCGCCCGAAGAAGTGCATTGCATCGACCGCGCGCCACCGCGCCGGCGTGCGGCCCAGCAGCTGATACTCGAGTGGACGGGAGGGAGAGGCATCGAGCCAGGCGTTGATACCTTGGGCATAGGCCTCGAGCAGCCGCCGGGTCCAGGCGGTATCGGCGAGCGCGGCGAAATGACGTTCAGCGGCATCGGGAAGACCAAGCCGTCGGGTCTCCTGGTCGAGCGGCAGGGCGGCGGCACCGACCAGTTCGGTCAGCGTCCCCGCACCGGCACGCGCCTGCAACTCGAGCTGAAATTGCCGGTCGCGCGCGACGACGAAACCGAGTGCGCGGATGGCATCGAGCTGATTGGCGGCGACAATGTGCGGCACGCTGCGGGCGTCATAGCGCACCGCGACCGGCGCGGTGAGTCCGGGGATGCGCTCGTGCGCGCTTGCGGGCAGCTCCGCGGCGCGTGCGACAGCCCAGACTCCGTGGACGGGATCGAGAAAGGCCCCAATCGGAGGGAGTGGGGCCGGCGGGAAGAGGCTGAGCCAGCAGAGGGCGAGCAGGACGAGGCCGGCGAGCAGTGGACCGGCAAGTTGCCTCATGGGCGATACCGCCCCTTGAGCAGCCGGCCCCACCACCAGCTCACCGGATCGACCTTGAGCGCCGGACCCCGCTCATCGGCGATCGGCATCCCCTCGTTGACCCAGCGAAAGATTCCACCATCGAGACTGGAGACGCGGGAGAAACCCGCTGTCACCAGCGCCTGCGCCATGGCGCTGCTCACCACCCCCGGCCCGTCATAGACGACGAGCGGGATATCGCGGGCGACGTTGA
>JANOFA010000422.1:0-7364 GCA_031413355.1 Gemmatimonadota bacterium
GTGGGTCACACGAGCCGCTCCGCCATCCGGAGATCCTCTTCCGTCGTCACCTTGAAGTTCCTTGCCGAACCAGGAACCAGGCGCACTGATGCGCCCAGTTGCTCGACCAGCATAGCGTCGTCCGTGGCAATATCGCCGTGCTGGCGGGCCCGTGCATACGCCTCCTCCAGCAGGACGCGGGGAAAGCCCTGCGGCGTCTGGGCGCGCCACAGCCGATCCCTGGAGACGGTCCGGTCCACCGTGCGGCTCATCGGCTCTCCCGCCCGATGGCTCGACTCCTCCGCCGAGGCCTGTTTCAGGGTATCTCCTACCGGAATTGCCGGGACCGCGCCCGCCCCGCCACGTGCCACCGCAATCACCGCATCGATCACCGCGCGATCAACGAATGGTCTGGCGCCATCGTGCACCAGTACGACATGGCAGGCGCCGGGCAGCGCGGCGAGGCCGTGATTCACCGAGTCGCCCCGCTCGGCCCCGCCAGCGACCAGGCTCAGCGCACCTCCCGCCAGCTCCGCCAACCACGCCGGCGGACGCTCCGCATCGGCGGGGGGCAGCACCACGACGGTATGCACCACCGCCGGGTGCGAGGTGAACGGCCGGATCGCGCGCAGCAGCATCGGTACGCCACCGAGATCGAGATACTGCTTGGGGACCGCTCCGCCGAGCCGGCCACCCTTCCCTGCCGCAACGATCACAACCCCGACGTCAGGCTGCAAGGGTGCGGGCCAGCTGGTCAACGTGTTCGAGACCGACGATCGTGAGCCCCGGAATCCGGGCCGCGGTGCGCTCCGAGGCGAACACCCGGTGGAAGCCCAGGCGAGCTGCCTCGCTGATGCGGCGCTCGAGGCCACCGATGGGCCGGATCTCGCCGCCGAGCCCGATCTCGCCGAGAAAGAGACTGTCCGGCGGCGCGGGACGATTCAGCACGCTGGAGACGAGGGCCGCGGCGACGGCGAGGTCGCTGGCCGGCTCGGTGAGCCGGACACCGGCGGACACCTGCACGAAGACATCGAGGTCGGCAAATGAAGTTCCGCCGCGGCGCTCCAGCACCGCCAGCAGCACCGACAGCCGCTTCTGGTCGAGCCCGGTGGCCACCCGTTGCGGCGTGCCGTAGCCGCTGCGTGCGGCGAGGGCCTGCACCTCCACCAGCATGGGGCGAGTGCCTTCCATGAGCGCCGTGACCGCGCTGCCGCTGATCCCGACCGACCGGGCGGCGAGGAAGAGGGCCGATGGATTCGGGACCGGCTCCAGGCCGTGGCCGGTCATGGAAAAGACGCCGATTTCGTCGACTGAACCGAACCGGTTCTTGGTGGCCCGCAGCAGCCGATGGTCGAGCGTCGCCTCTCCCTCGAAGTAGAGCACCGTGTCCACGATGTGTTCCAGCGTCTTGGGGCCGGCAATCCCGCCGCCCTTGGTGACGTGGCCGACGACGATGACGGCGGCACCGGTCTCCTTGGCGAATCGCATCAGCCGGGCGGAGCACTCCCGCACCTGACCGACATTGCCCGGAGCGCCTTCCAGCAGATCGGTGTACACCGTCTGGATGGAATCGAGGATGAGGACGTCGGCCGAAATCGACGCCGCGGAATCCAGGACCGCCTCGAGCCGGGTTTCGCCGATGACATGCACCGCACCGGCGTCCTCGTTCAGCCGCTCGGCGCGCATCCGTACCTGTTCGGGCGATTCCTCTCCGCTGGCGTAGAGCACCTTGCGGCCTCCCGCTTCCAGTCGTGCGGCGGCCTGCAGCAGCAGGGTCGACTTCCCGATGCCCGGTTCCCCACCCACCAGCGTCATCGACCCGGGGACGAGTCCCGAGCCCAGCACGAAATCCAGCTCCTTCAGCCCGGTGCTCCAGCGCACCAGCCTGCTCTCGGCGATGTCCCGCAGCCGGCTGGGGGGCTCCACCGCGTGGCGCCCCGGCTTGTGCGACGCGGCACGATGTACCACCGGGGCTGCCTCTTCGGTGACCGAGTTCCACGCCCCGCATGATTCGCACTTGCCGACCCACTTGGGATGGTCGTGGCCGCACTCGGTGCAGCGATAGACGGAGCGGGCCTTAGCCATAGCCCTCGTCCTCGGTACGCCGCGTGAGGTTCTCGAACCGGGTCACTTCTTTCCGGAAGAACAGATTGACCGGCCCGGTGGGGCCGTTGCGGTTCTTGGCCAGGTCCACGATCACCTTGCCGGCGAGGTCCTTGCCATCCTGCTCCGCCTTCTGCCTGAGGTCGTAGTACATCTCGGGCCGGTGGATGAAGAGGACGAGGTCGGCGTCCTGCTCGATCGCGCCGGAATCGCGCAGGTCGGAGAGGATGGGGACCCGGTCCCCGCCCCGCTGTTCCGAGGCGCGCGAGAGCTGGGACAGCGCGATCACCGGCACCTCCAGCTCACGCGCGAGCGCCTTGAGCGAACGGGAGATGTCGGAAATTTCCTGCACCCGGTCCTTGGCATAGGCCGGACTGCGCATGAGCTGCAGGTAGTCCACGATGATCAAACCGATGTTGCTGTCGATTCTGAGCCGCCGGGCCTTGGACCGCATCTCCAGCAGGGTGAGCGCCGGCGTATCGTCGATCCACATCGGGCAGCTGGACAGAAATCCGGCGGCGCGGGCCAGCGCGGCAAAGTCGGTGTCGCTCAGATTGCCCTGCCGCAACCGGTGGCTGTCGACCAGCGCTTCCGAGGAGAGCAGGCGCTGGACCAGCGCTTCCTTGGACATTTCCAGGGAGAAGAATGCCACCCCGCCCCGCTGCCCTCCCGACTGATGCGCATCGGCCGCGGCGTGGGCCGCAAGATTGAGGCAGAACGCCGTCTTGCCCATCGACGGACGGGCGGCCACGATGATGAGCTCGGAGGGCTGGAAGCCGAGCGTCAGCTCATCCAAATCTGTGAAGCCGCTGGGAACGCCGGTAATCGTTTCCTTCCGGCCATGGAGCTTTTCAATGCGCTCCATCGCCGGCCACAGCATCTCCTTCAACCGGCTGAAGCCTTCCGCCTTCCGGTACTGCGAGATCTGGAAGATCCGCGATTCGGCGGTGTCGAGCAGTTCGCCCGCCGGGAGCGCGCCCTCGTAGGCTTGCGACACGATCGCCGTCGCGGCCTCGATCAGCTGGCGCAGCGTCGCCTTTTCCCGCACGATGCCGGCATGGGCCTCGAGATTGGCGGCGGTCACCGCGGCATCGATCAACTCCGCCAGGTACACCTCGCCGCCGACCGCCGGGAGCTCGTTGCTCCGATCCAGCTCATCCCGCAGCGTGATGTGGTCGATGACCACCCGCTTTTCCAGCAGCCGGCGCATCGCCCGGAACAGCCGGCGGTGGCCCTCGCGGTAGAACAGCGCGTCGTCCACCAGCTCGACGGCGCGCAGCGCCGCATCCTGGTCCAGCAGCATGGCGCCGAGCACCGCCTGCTCGGCTTCATTGCTCCAGGGGGCCCCGCGCACATGCGCGCCCGGCGGCGAATCCGCCGCGGGCGTCAGCGCGACGCCGACCTCAGTCATGCTGGTCGAGGAGCTGTCGGGCAATCCGGACGTCATCCCAGGCGGGCTTCTTCCAATTGGGGTTCCGCAGCAGCGCTGCAGGATGATAGGTCACGATCAGCGGCGTCGTGCCATAGCGGTGCACTTGCATTCGCATGGAGCCCAGCGTCTGCTTGACGCCAAGCAGCGCGTCGGCCGCCGTGCCGCCGAGTGCGAGCAGGACGCGGGGCCGGACCAGCGCGATCTGCCGATGCAGATAGGGGAGGCAGGCCGCCGATTCTTCCGGCAGCGGCTTGCGGTTCCCCGGGGGACGGCACTTCACGATGTTGGCGATGAACACGGACGACCGTGGGCAATCTATAGCGGCCAGCATCTGATCGAGCAACTGCCCTGCCTTGCCCACGAAGGGCCGTCCGGTCTGGTCCTCGGTCTCGCCCGGACCTTCGCCGACCAGCATCAATGTCGCCTGCGGGTTTCCCTCGCCTGGCACGGTGTTGGTCCGGGTCTCGCAGAGCTGGCACCGCCGGCATACGGCGATGTGGGCGGCGACGGCATCGAGCGTCTCGATCGGGTTCAATTCGGCAACGAGCGCACCGCTGGTCGGCGGATGCACCGTCATGCCGGGGCCCGGGATCGGCGGCGCGCCCTTGCGCCACTTGCCTGGCTCGGGGACCGGGACGTTGGGTACGTCGGATGTGTCTGGTGGCACGGTCTCCAGGGTTTCCTGAGCAGGCTCGCCGGGCTGGTGGTCGGCCGCAACCCACCGCTCTCCCCTGGGCGGCAGGATCACTTCCGCGCCACCGAGCTCGGCCTGCTGCCGCAAGTAGCGCTCGCGCTTAGCGTCCAAGTCGCCGCTCGACCGCATCGAGTATCGCGTCCGCAACCACCCGCTTGCTGGCCAGCGGCACGTGGCGTTCGCCGCCCTCCCGATCAAGAATGACAACCCGGTTGGTCTCGACCTCGAACCCGGCACCGGGCTCGAGCGCGTCATTCACCACGATGAGATCGAGCTGCTTCCGGCTGAGCTTGGCGCGAGCCTTGGCGACCGCATCGCCGGTCTCGAGCGCGAACCCGACGATCACGCTGCCAGGCCGCCGCAGACTCACCGTCGCCGCGAGGATGTCGGTCGTCGGCACCAGTTCCAGGGTGAGAGCGCCCTCCTGCCTCGGCCGCTTGGTACCGGGAACCGTGGCTGGGCGATAATCGGCCGGTGCCGCCGCCATGATCAGCGCATCGGCACCCGGCAGCGCGCTCCGAACCGCCGATTCCATCTCCGCCGTGGTTTCCACCGGCACCAGCGTCACGCCCACCGGAGCGGACTGGGCGACGGGGCCACTGATCAGGATGACCCCCGCGCCACGGGCCCACGCCGCCTCCGCCAGGCGATACCCCATCTTGCCGCTTGAGCGGTTGCTGATCAGGCGCACCGGATCGAGCGCCTCGCGGGTCGGCCCGGCGGTCACGACGACGCGCCGACCGGCCAACTGTCCACGTGTCGCAAGGAGCCGCTCGGCGTGGGCCAAGATCGTCTCGGGCTCGCTCATGCGACCGGGACGGTCGGAGGGGCCCTCCGCCAGTGGTCCGACCTCGGGCCCGACGATCTGGAGGCCGCGGGCGCGGAGCAGCGCGAGATTGGCGACGGTAGCGGGATGGGAGTACATCGCGTCGTTCATCGCCGGGGCAAGTAGCACCGGACCAGTCCGCGCGAGGAGCAGGGTGGTGAGGATGTCATCGCCCAGTCCCTGCGCCAACCGGGCGATCAGGTTGGCCGTGGCCGGGGCGACGATGGCAAGTTCGGCGGCCTGGGCGATCCGCACATGATCCAGCGCGGTGCCCGGGGTCCAAAGGGAGGTGAGGACCGGCCGGCCGGAGAGTGCCTCAAACGTCAAAGGCCGCACGAACTCCGCGGCCCCTTCCGTCAGCACGACATCGACTTTGGCCCCCTGCTCCGCCAGCCGGCGGACCAGCTGGCAACTCTTGTAGCCGGCGATACCGCCCGACACGCCAACCAGAACGTGCCGGCCAGCCCACACGGTCAGGCCTCGGAGCGACGCCGGCGGGTGATCTTGTAGTTCAGCTCACCGGAGCACAGCTTTTCCAGCGCCTGGGTGGTCATCTTCTGTTCCTTCGTGATGATCCGGTCCTTCGGCAGGTCGTTGATGTGCCGGGCGAACTTCGCGGCGATCAGGACGCCGAGATACTTGTTGCCGGCCGACTTCGCCGCTTCGGTCGGGGTGTAGATCTTCATGGACTGCTCCTCAGTGTTTCAGAAACCAGACGCACATCAGCACTTCAGTTTTCCGGCCGCAGCCGGGACACTTCGTTGGCCAGCTCCTCACGCAATCCGGTGAGCCGCTCGCCCAGCCCCACCTGCCGTGATACCCGATGCTGCTCGGCGTCGATGATCGTGCTGACCTCGATGATTGCCCGCTCGAGATCGTCGTTCACCACGACGTAGTCATACTCCGGCACCGCCGCCAGCTCGTCCCGCGCGATCGCCAGCCGGCGCTGCAGCGCTGTCACCGGTTCGGTCCGCCGCGCCCGCAGCCGGGTGGCGAGCACCTCGCCGGTCGGCGGCAGGACGAAGACCAGTACGGCACTCGGGTACTGGGCCCGCACCTGTCTGGCTCCGGCCACCTCGATGTCCAGCACCACGTGCCGCCCGGTCAGGAACACTCGCTCGACCTCGTGCTTGAGCGTTCCGTAGCGCTGGCCGTTGTAGCTGGCCCACTCGACAAACTCCTCCGCCTGCACCCGCCGCTCGAACTCTTCCGGCGTCAGAAAGGTGTAGTCCTTGCCATGCTGCTCGCCGGGCCGGGCGGCGCGGGTCGTCGCCGAGACGGAGTAGCCGACGTCGGAACGCCGTTCCAGCAGGCGCCGGGCGATGGTGGTCTTGCCGCCGCCGGAAGGCGACGAGAGCACCAGCAGGAACGGCATCACTCGAGATTCTCGAGCTGCTCGCGAAATTTTTCCAGCTCGCCCTTCATGGCGATCACCTGCTGCACGATGTCGGCGTCATTCGCCTTGGAACCCATCGTGTTGACTTCGCGCCCCAGTTCCTGGGCCAGGAAGCCGAGCTGCTTGCCGACCGGAGCATCGCCGGCGAGTGCATCGCGACAGGCGCGCACATGGGCGGCGAACCGCACCAGCTCCTCGGTGATGTCCAGCTTGTCCGCCAGGAAGGCGATCTCCTGCGACAGGCGCTGTTCATCGATTCCCTTGCCATCCAGCAACTGGGTGACGGAGGCCCGCAGCCGGTCCCGCTCCCGGATCAGCCGCTCCGGCGCCCGCTGCCCGATCACCCCGCTGCCGGTCTCCATCAGGGCGAGGCGATGCCGCAGTTCGTCGGCGAGCACGCCGCCCTCCCGGCGCCGCATCGTCTTGCATTCGGCCACCGCCTGAGCCACGGTCGGCTCCAGTTCGGCCCAGGTGACCTCGGGCGCATCATCCTGCCCGGTGGTGATCACCTCGGGCTGGCGCAGAATGAGACCCAGGTCGACCTCACCCGGCACGCCCAGCGCCAGCTGCAGCTCCGCGAGGGCTGCCTGCACCGCGCGGGCCCGATCCAGGTCCACCGCGAAGCCCCCCGACTTCCGCTCCGGCATCTGCTCCCAGCGCACGCTCACGGCGACATGTCCGCGGTCGAACTCCCGCCGCAGCCGTTCCCGCAACTCGCCCTCCAGCGCTGACAGGTCAGCCGAGAGCTTGAGCGCCGGATTGAAGTGTCGGTGGTTGACGGTGCGGATCTCGACCCGGACCCGTCCTTCCGCACTGATACCAATCACAAATTCGCGCATTGCCTGCCTGTAATCATTATTAGCGGGTGGCACGACATCCTCCTGTTTATTGCATGAAAGGATATGGAGCAACAGCATAAAAACAAAAATTGCTT
>JANOFA010000423.1:0-12615 GCA_031413355.1 Gemmatimonadota bacterium
TCCGAACGCCACCTGCTGCTGCAGATAGCCGAACGCGGCCTGACCATCGAATTCCCGTGCTGGCGGCGCGGAGCTGCAGGCAGCGAGCAGGGCGAGGACGGCGACGAGCGGCGAGAGGCGCATGAATTGGAGGGAGTAGGGAGTAGGTGGTGGAGTATGGTGCAAAGTAAGGGGTGAAACTTCGGCACAGAGTGGAGGTGGAACTTCGACGCCCAATCGCCCAGCCGCTTATCGGTCGGGCACGGAGGCCCGACCTACCCGCCCAATCGCCCAGCCGCTTATCGGTCGGGCACGGAGGCCCGACCTACCCGTCCAATCGCCCAATCGCCCACCGCCTGCTCCCGCTACCGATAATCGCCGGCGAACAAGGATAGCTGGAAGCTCGCGGAGATGGCCATCTGGGAAATCTTGCGATTGAGGTGCCGCGCCTCGTTGAGCGTGTAGGTGAACTGCAGCCCCCCGGTCAGAATCTGGGCCAGTTCGGTATCGAGACTGGCCCGGAGCTCCTGGCGCCGGTTATCCGAGACCCCGGTACAGGAGGTGAGGCCGACCCGCTCGAGGCAGGTCAGGCTCTTCGACAGCGCGCCGGACAGCTGCGATCGCACCAGCTTGCGGGTCCGGCTGATCGCCGCGGGCAGCTGGAAGGCGTGATTGAATCCGGCGGTCAGGTCACGTTGATCCAGCCGGGTCCGATTGCCGTTGGCCTGGTTCTCCTGTCCGATGATGGCGTAGGAGAAGGTGAAGACCATCCCGTTGCTGAGGGTGAACTGGGCATCGGGCGCGAAGTTGCTGGCATGGGTCGCCCCCTGCACCGCCGGCCCGGTGATACTCGGCACCAGGGTCGAGCCACGAGTGTTGCGGAAGGTTGCGCCGACGCCGATCAGGGAGATGGGGAAGCTGCGCAGCGTACGAGTGAGGCGCACCGAGCCCTTGGGCCACTCGCGCTGCTGTGTCTCCGTGCTGAGGAAACTGCCGCTGACCCGCTGGAACCGGGTGGTCCGCACCCGGCCATAGCTGAGCTGAAAACTCAGCCCGAGCGGCAGGTCGGCGCCGCCCGAGAGCGCCGTATTCTTGACCTCCGCGGCGCCGATGGCGGAATCGCCTTGCTGGAAGAGGAACTGGTCCAGCCCGCCTAACGCGAACTGGTAACCCAGGCTGGGCGCGAACGCCGCCAGATCGAACGTGCTGGTGCGGGTCAGCCGATCGCTCAGATCGAAGGGCCGCAGCCGCCGGGCAAAGCGGAGGGCCTGGGCCGAGTCGCCCAGGACACGCACCAGCAGCCGGCTCAGGTCCAGCGAGACGCCGTACTCGCGGAGCCGGCTGTTGTTGAGCGTCTGCGGCAGCACGAAGGCGCCCGCGGTATCGCCATCCTCGCGAATGGGATCCCGGCTGGTCAGGCTGCGGGAGAGCACAAAACCGCTGCTGGTGACGTACCGTGGCCGGAGCCAGGACACGATGCGAGGCGTTAGCCTGAGGTTGGTGGAGAACTGGCGGTCGCGTTCGACCCCGACATCCATCCCCAGGAAGGTCCGCCGCGCGTCGGTGGCGACACGGCCCAGCGTGGTCGAGTCGGCGTAGTCGCGCAGGTCCCGGGTGCTGGCGAGCTCGCCCCCGAGGATGAGCATGCCGAGCGGCTGCCAGGTCAGGCCAGTGCTGTTGCGCCAGAGATCGCTCAGCGCGGTGACGGAGCGGAGCAGCGAATCGGCCGGGCGCGCCACCGGCACCTGGTAGGCGATCAGGTCGCTCTGGAACCGGCTGAGCCCGGAGGAGAACCGGAAGCTGGACGGTACCAGGTTGAGAAACGGCTTCTGCAGCCCCACCGCGGCATCGGTCCGCCGCAGGAAGCCAGGCACCAGCCCGCCCAGTTTGAGCGTGGCCCCGCGCCGGCCGGACTGCAGCACATAGTCCGCGTTCAGCGACCGGCCACTGGAGCTGGCGTGCGAGAGTTCCGTGATACTGCGCCCGGAGGTGAAGCTGCCCGAGACGCTGACAGGATCGATGAATCCGCGCACCGCCCAGTGCCGGCCCTTCTGCGCCCGGCGCAGTGAAAAATTGTAGCTGAGAACGTGACTGCTCGGCTGGCGCAACTCCGGCAATGAGCCGGTTTCGATGTCAGTTCCGGTCAGGAGTTGCGGGGTGACCTGGGTGCGTGCGTAACTCACCTGGATCGGCAGCAGGATGCCAAGTTTGACTGGCAGGAAGCGGTCCAGGCGCACGCCGCTCGCCAGCACAAAGGCGCCGGTCGTGCGGTAGCTCGGGTCGGCGCCGATCTGCTGGAAGAACCCATCCTGACGGACAAAGCCCACCGAGAGGTCCGCCACATCGGAGGCGATCAGCCGTGCATCGAGCGCGATCGCACTGCCGGTGCGCGAAATCGGCTGCACCAGGCGGATGTCATCGATCCAGACCTCCGCACTGTCGGTCGGGTCGGTGGCGCCCCGCCGATAGATGCCGGCGGAGATCTCCTGCACCTCGGCCAGGTTGGGCGGATTGACCGCCGGATCCTCGATGTGGGCGAGGTAGGGGCCGTCACACAGCACGTAGGCGACCGACACGGTATCGCCGCCACAGGCGACCCGCGCCGCGCTGTCGGCCGGGGCGCCCTGCAGCCGGCGGGACTCGATCTGCGCCCGGAGGGTGCGCCACCGCTCGAGATCCACGGTCAATTCCGGCAGCCAGGTCGTGGTGGAGGAGTTGGCGGTGAACTGATAGAAATTCCGGCTGTCGCTGCCCACCCGCACGTAGGCCTCGAAATCGCGCACGTCCCAGCCCGGCCCGCGACCCCGGGCCCACAACCGGAGCTCACGGTACCGCAGCAGGTTCTGCGCGCCGCTGGGAAAGCGGAAATACGCCTCGGCGCGTTCGCCCGGGTCAATCTGGCGGGCAATCAGCCGCAACGAGCGCTCGTTCACCTGCGAGCCGAACTCCCCGCTGCCGCCCTTGGAATCGAGTCCGCCCCGCACGCCGGGCGGGGAGACGTACCCCAGCTCGGAGTTTTCGGTTGAAATGGTCGACGAAATCACATCACCACCGAAGGAGGCGGTGGCGCCGGCGATGCTGGCGACCGGTGTTTCGGAGCGACGCACCCAGGGCGAGCCGAGAAACCGCATGCGCGCCAGTGCGAACTGGGCCAGGAGGTCGGGTCCGTTGTTGTCCGGTTCGCCCACCACCGTGATCCGCAGGTGCCGGATCAGCCGGATGTTCGGCGTGCCGAGGACGAACTCCGCGGCGCGCAGCGGAATCCGGTAAAGCGCCCAGCCGCTGGAATCCGGCGCCTGAACCCCGTCCCTGACGAAATACCTGCTGGTCCCGCGCAGGTCCACGATCCAGCGAAAAACATTTTCGTTTGCGCCGGTCGCATCGAGCTGGTTGTCGGCATCGAGATCCTCGCCGTCCAGCACGCCGTTGCCGTTGGTGCAACGGGCGCCCAGGTCGCCCCAGGGGTACACTGGCACGACGGTCCCCAGCTGCCGAAAGCAGAGCGCCGGCCGCAGGGATGGCTCATCATCCACGGTCACCAGGTCGGGCCGGTCGCCGAGGACGCCGATGTCGTCCTGTTCCGCGTTGAAGACGCCGGTCTCCTCCCGCTCGGTGTCCAGCCGTCCGAGCCCCACGAACTGCTTTCCGGTCCAGGTCGTGTCGGTGCCCACGGTCGTGGCGCTGTCGGGGGCCAGCGCCAGCGCATCTTCGCTGACGCCGCCCAGATCGATGACCAGCTGGACACCCGCCTGCTCGACGCTCCGGGTCGGATCGTGCAGCACCCAGAACTCGAGAAACTCATTCTTCGACAGGTCGATGCCGGTGCTGCTGAGCGGGGTGACGATCGAGCGCCAGCGTGGCGAGTTGAGTCGGGTGGGCAAGGTCCAGTGGAGCGTGTTTGCGTTGTCCACCTGGCCACCGTCGGTGTCCGGGTGCAGCGCAAGAAAGAGCACGGTCTCGAGCTGGTCGAGCTGGCCCGCCACCACGATCCGATTGTCGATGTCGCGGGCACGGTACTGGATCACATTATTGGTGTTCCGGGCGAGAATCAGGTTCTGCCAGGTGAACTGCACCACATCGCTCGTGTCGAAGGCGGCCCCGACGATCGTCTGCACGCCGTCGGCGTATTGCGGCCGGCTGCCAAACTCCCAGATCGATTCACGCAGCGAGAGCGGCACACCCGGGTCGCCCTCGAACTCCTCCAGGTACGCCTGCCCCGACCGGTTGGGATCGGGCTTGGTCAGCGCGAGCTCGGCATTGAGATCGATGCGGGAGGCCGCGGTGGCCGGGGCGGAGGTGAGCCGGTTGATGAAACTGGTGACACCCTGCGGCCGGAACCGAAGGTCGGTGCTGATGCCGCCGACGAGGTGCGCGGATGCCTCGAAGCCGAGCTGAGGCCGGTTGAAGGCGCTGGACTCGACCTGGTAGACGCCAAGCAGATTGATGCCGCCCCGCTCGCCGAAATTGTAGCGGGTGGACAGGCCGAAGATCGAAGTCGGCGCGACAGCAAACACGCCCCGCTCCTCGAACCGGGCCTGGATTGTGGCGCTGCCGCTGCCGAGCAACCCTTCGGGATTCAGGAAGACGACCTGTCCGAGATCATAGTTGATGGTGTAATCCGTGCCACGATCGAGCCGTCGGCCGTTGAGAAAGAGCGCCTCGCTCCCGTCGCGGATCTGCAGCGCGGCAAGATCCAGCGAACCGCGATCGCCACTGGAACTCGCGTTGTAGCGCAGGCGGAAGACGAACTTGGCGGACGGACCCTCGGTGTAGAGCAGGTAGTCCGGGGTGCGGTAGAGCGAGTCGTTCCGCTCCGTGGCCAGCAACCTGGTCGGATCGGCGAAAGCCTGGAGGTGCGGAAAGACGATGTACGACTCCTTGATGGTGAGCGCGGCGTTGGCATCGCGGACCCGGGGGAACAGCCGGTCCTGCAGATTGAACGAGATGGGGTCGGCCGGCACGGCAAGTCCGAGCTCGGAGAGGTAGGTGGGCAAGGCGCCTGGGCGCAGCGGCCGCTCGGAACGGTTGAGCGTGAGCCCGACTTTCAGCGAGCCGAGATCGAGGTCGGCGCCCGCGACGCGGTAGATGTTGCGCATCTCGTGGCGAAAGGTGCCGCGCGAGGCATCCACCCTGGGTTGCACGATGAGCAGCAGCGAGTCGCGCGGGACATTGCCGGGTCCCAGGGGCTGGTCCTGCGCGGGAAAGGTGCCCACCTGCCCTGCCGCGCTGCGGTAGCTCACCGCGAGGAAGTCGTTCTGGTCCAGCCGGGCCGCGAGGGCGAGCCACAGGCCGGAGGGGTCGACATAGTAGTCGATGTCACGCCGGAGCAGTTCCCACAGCGCCGTCACTCGCTGGGTGGTATCGGCCCCGATGGCGACGGCGTTGATGCCGCCGAGATTGGGGTTGATGCCGCTGCGTGAGGGTGGCCGGTAGCGATACACCCGCACGTCACCTTGATTGATCACGGCGGTGGGCGGCAGCGTGGCGCCGGTGAGCTGCAGCACATCGACCGCCGGAAATCCCGGCACCGTCGCGGGATCGACGACCCAGAAGAAGCGGCCCGGCTCGAAGTCGAGGTCGCGCACCTCGCGGTCCTGTGGCTGGACCGTGGTGCCGCCAACGGTATAGGTTCGCTCGGCAACGATGCTACCCTTCTGGGTGGCGGCGATGCTCTGGATCTGCAGCGGGCCCACCTCGAAGGCAGCGGCGACACCGAAGTTGTTCGCCGGGACGGCCGCGGTGAGGAAGCGCGAGGCCGGCGGCCGGAAGACGACCGTGCCGACCTCCACCCGCTGGACGATCTCGTCCTCGAGCCCCAGGTAGTAGAACTTGAGGTTGTTGCTGGCGGTGAAGTCCCGCTCAGTGTCGAAGTCCACGTCGACATGGAATCGCTGGCCGAGGACGCCCCCGGCGCGGAGCGAGAGGAAGGTGTCGAGACGGGGCGCCTTGAAGCCGCCGCGACAGCCGGAGTTGAGGTCGAGGAACTGGGCCGGCGTGCAGCGCAGGTTCTTCAGCCGCTCGGAGCGGATCTCGACCCGGGCCTGCCCATCGATATTGAGATCGGCGTACCGGCGCGAGACCCCGAGCAGACTGCGCCGCTCAGCCGCAACAGAGTCGTCGCTGGCGTACTTCCGCCCGTAAATCTGCCGAAGCCGCCATGCGGTGACACGCAGACGAGTGAGCGAGTCCTGCTGGGCCGCCACCGTGCTGTCCCAGGCGCGGCCCACGAACGCCGCGGGGGGTCGTGGCCCAGCGGCCCAGGGGCTCCGCAGGATGGCGGGGATGAGCAGGCTCAGGCCCGGCTCGGTGGAAAAACGGAGCCGTGGCGCGATGGTGGAGTCGCCCTGCGCGACCGCCATTCCCGGGAGAATGAGCAGCAGCGCCAGCGTCGCCAGGAATCGCACTAGCAGGACGGAGACACAGGTTGAGGCAGGGGCGTCAGGCTTGAAGGCGCGGGACACCGGGAATATACTGGCCAGTTAGAGGGCTCACAACTCACTCGGGCGCGGAGACTTCCACCACATCGTGCGGCTGCTCGACCGGTACCTGCTCAAGCAGTTCATCCCCCCCCTGGTTTTCGCCTTTTCGGCGATGACCAGCATCATGCTGCTCAATCAGGTCGCCCGCCGGTTCGGGGCGCTGGTCGGGAAGGGGCTGCCCTGGTCGGTCATCGGGGAGGTCTTTCTGCTGTGCCTGCCCTTCATCATCGCGATGACGCTGCCGATGGCGGTGCTGATCGCGATGCTCTTCACCTTCAGTCACCTCGCCGCCGACAGTGAGATCACCGCGATGCGGGCGAGCGGGCTGAGCGTGCTCCAGCTGCTGCGGCCGATGATTGTCGCCGGCGTGTTGCTCACCGCGGTGAATTTCTGGTTTACCGATCAGGTCCTGCCCAACAGCAACGCCGAGCTGCGCAACCTCCTGATCAACATCCAGCGCAAGAAACCGACGCTCGAACTGCGGGAGCAGGTCATCAACGAAATCCCGCCGAGCGGCATGTTCCTGCGGGCCGGCCGGATCGATGCCAACGGCGGCAGGCTCAAGGATGTGACGATCTACGACATGGCCGGCACCGACAGCCGCCGGGTGATCTACGCGGACAGCGGCGTCATGGGCTTCGCCGGCCAGGGCACCGACCTGCAGCTCCGGCTCTTCAGCGGCGCGATCCACGCCTTCAAGCAGAGCGATCCGACCTTGTTGCAGGTGACCGATTTCACCACCAACACCATTCTGGTGAAGGATGTCTCCAACCGGCTCGATCTGGAAGCCAATGATGGCGTGCGGGGCGACCGCGAGATGAGCACCTGCGAGATGATGGGTACGGTGCGCGATGCGGAGTACGAGGTGGATGTCGCCACCAGTCGGCGGAGGTCGCTGGCCCAGCGGGACCTGCGGAATCTCCTGGTCCTGCCCGCGCTGGCCCCGGCCCGGCGGGTCCGGCGCCAGCCGCTGCCGGCGTACTGCACGGCGCTGATCGCGCTCAGACAACGGCTGGGGACGGCCAAGCCGGACTCGGCGACACAGCCGGACCAGCCCGGATATGAGCCCGACGGCTTGTGGGGTGACCGGCCGGAGACGATTGCCCTGACCGTGCCGATGATTGGATCGCCAGGGGTGCGGCGGCCGCAGGTACTCACCTCGTGGCCCGAAGTGTCCGCCGCGCGGGATGAAATAAAGTCGGCGACGTCGCGCGGCAACCAGTACCTCGTCGAGGTGCACAAGAAATGGGCGATCAGCGTCGCCTGCCTGGTCTTCACCCTGGTCGGGATCCCGATGGCGCTGCGCTTTCCGCGCGGCGGGATGGGCCTGGTCATCGGCGGCGGGCTCGCCGTGTTCGCCATCTATTATGTCGGCCTGATCGCGGGCGAGGGGCTGGGCAACAACGGGATCTTGGCACCGTGGGTCGCGATGTGGGCGCCGAACCTGATCTTCGCGGCGCTCGGCATGCTCTGGCTGGCCAAGGTGAGCCGCGAGTCCGGCTCCACCCGCGGCGGCGACCTGGGCGAGCTGTGGGAGACCCTGACAAGCCGGTTCCGCCGGCGAAAGGCGGTGGCGTAGGTGAGCCTGCTCGATCGCTACGTCCTGCGCTCGTGGGTGGTGATCTTCGGGCTGACCGCCATCGGCTTCCCGGTGGTGTCCATCCTGATCAACATGACCGACAATCTCGAGCGGCTGCTGGCGCGCGGGCTGAAGCTGCCGGAGATCTTCACCAGCTACATCTACGCGCTGCCGGAAAACATCTTCCTGGTCATGCCCGCCGCGGTGCTCTTCGCGACCGTGTTCACCATCGGCAATCTCGGCCGCTACTCCGAGCTGACGGCGGCCAAGGCCGGCGGCCGCAGCTTTCACCGGCTGGCGCTCCCGATCTACATCGCCGCCTGCTTCGCGGCGGGGCTCGCGTTCGTGGTGGGGGAACTCGCCCCCGAATCCACCAGCCGCCAGCTCGAGCTGCAGAAGACCAAGATCGCCAAGCCGCGCACCGCCCGGTACAACTTCGTCTTCCGCGCCGACCAGGGCTGGGTCTATACCATTCGCTCGCTCGACGTGCAGAACCGCTCGCTGCGCCAGCTGGTCTTCGAGCGGCAGGGCCAGGGGCCGGAGTATCCCGATCTCGCGCTGACCGCCGACAGCGCCACCTATGACGACAGCCTGCGTGGCTGGCGGCTCTGGTCCGGCAACAGCCGGCGACTCTATGGCACCGGCGGGCACCAGGTCAGCCTGCACTTCAAATCCGCGCGCCTCAAGGCACTATCCCAGGAGCCGGTGGACCTGCTGGCGGAACCCAAGGCGCCGGAGGAAATGCGCTATGCGGAACTCACCCGGTACATCGAGGCGCTCAAGCGCTCGGGCAACGACACCAGCAAGATCGAAGTGGACCGGGCCCTCAAGATCGCGCTGCCGGCGACCTGCCTGGTGATCGCCCTGTTCGGCGCCCCGCTGGCGGTCACCTCGCCGAGGCAGGGCGCGGCGATCGGGATCGCGATCAGCCTGGGCACCACGGTGGTGTTTCTGTCGTTCATCCAGCTGTCGAAGGCCGTCGGCGTCACCGGCATCGTGAATCCGGTCGCGGCGGCGTGGGCCCCGAATGTCGTATTCCTGGTTGCGGCACTCTGGTTGATCGGGCGGGTGCGGACGTGATCGCGTCGTAGGGGCCGCCTATAGGCGGCCCCTACCGCGTCACGACCGAACCCGGCCGCGGTATATTTCGCCATGGCATCACCCCGCCCCATCATCGTCGGCACCGGCATCGCGGGCCTGTGGACCGCGTGGCGTCTCGCCGCCGAGGGCCAGCCCGCAGTCCTGCTCACCAAGGGCCTGCTCGCCGACAGCGCCAGTGCCTGGGCCCAGGGCGGCATCGCGGTGGCGCTCGGACCGGGCGACAGCCCGAGCCAGCATGCCGCCGATACCCTCGCCGCGGGGGACGGGCTCTCCGATCCCGAAGCGGTCCGGGTCCTCACCAATGAAGGCCCCGACCGGATTCGCGAGCTGCTGGCGCTGGGTGCGGTGTTCGATGTCGGACCCGACGGGTCGTTGCGACTCGGCCTCGAGGCGGCCCACACCCGACCGCGGATCATCCACGCCGGCGGCGACCGCACCGGCGCGGCGATCGTCGCCTTCCTGACGGACATCGTCCGCAAGCATCCGCTGATCGAGATCCTGCGCTACACGGAAGTGGCGGCGCTCAGCCACGACGGCTGGCGGGTGACGGGGCTGATTGCGCTGCGCAATGGCACGGCGGTCGAACTCGAGGCCCAGGATGTGGTGCTCGCCACCGGTGGCGTCGGTCAGCTGTTCGAGGTCACCACCAATCCACTCGTCGCCACCGGCGATGGCTGGGCGCTGGCGTGGCGGGCCGGTGCCGAGCTGCGCGATATCGAGTTTCTCCAGTTTCATCCCACCGCGCTCAAGCTGCCGGGGGTCAACCCCGCGCCGTTGATCACGGAGGCGGTGCGCGGAGCCGGCGGCATACTGGTCGATAATGATGGACGACGCTTCGCCTTCGATGCCGATCCGCGGGGCGAGCTCGCCCCACGCGATGTCGTCGCCCGCGCGGTGGCGGCAGCGGATCTCACCGGCGGTGCCTGGCTCGATGCCCGCGAGATCGGTGATTTCGGGGAACGCTTCCCCGGGGTCACGACCATTCTGGCGAAGCATGGCCTCGATCCGGTGCGCCACCTGATCCCCGTCGCCCCGGCGCTGCACTACGCGATGGGCGGCGTGCGCACCGACCTCGACGGCCGCACCACCCGTGAAGGCCTCTGGGCGGTGGGCGAAGTCGCCTGCACCGGGGTGCACGGGGCCAACCGGCTCGCATCGAATTCCCTGCTGGAAGGACTGGTCTTTGCCGATCGTGTCGCCCGCGCGCTGCTGGCGAGCCATCAGACGTCCGAGGCGACCGGCTACGCGCGCGAGTGGATGGAAGGGGTGCGCCAGCGCCCGGTGCCCGGCCGCCACGCCGAAGCGTTCATTGCGCAGTGGAGTCATCGCGAGCAGCTGCGGCAACCGGCACCGGCGTTTCCCCCGGCACCAGAGATCCCCGCCGACCATGCCGCGGACGACGCTGCGGCCTCCATCCGCACCGCGATGCGCGCCATGATGGCCCTCGAAGTCGGGCTGGTGCGTACCGAGGCCAGTCTGCGCCGGGCCCGTGCCGCCCTCGCCGCCCTCGCGAAGCGCACCCCGGCAGCAGCGTGGCGCACCGCCAATCAGCTGCTCACCGCCCGACTGATCACCCATGCGGCGCTGCGTCGGCGGGAGAGCCGGGGCGGGCACCGTCGGCTCGACTATCCCCCGCTTCCCCGGCGGCCGCTCGAGAGCAGCACTCCAGGCCGGAGCTCCGCATGACCCTCGCGCTTCCCGTCATCGAGCCGACCACGCTCTCCCCGGCTGCCACGGATGCGCTGCAGCAGGAGATCCGCGCGCTGGCCCGGCAGCGCAAGGCGGTCATCCTGGCGCATAACTACGAGCGCCCCGAAGTGCAGGACGTCGCGGATTACGTGGGCGACTCGCTGGGCCTGTCGCGCAAAGCCGCCGCGACCGACGCGGAGGTGATCGTCTTCTGCGGCGTTCATTTCATGGCGGAAACCGCGACCATCCTGGCGCCGACCAAGCGGGTGCTCCTGCCCGATCTCCGCGCCGGCTGCTCCCTCGCCGCGACGATCACCGCCGACGACGTGCGCCAGTGGAAGCGGAAGTTCCCGGGGTACATCGCGGTGGGCTACGTGAACACGACGGCCGACGTGAAAGCCGAGCTTGATTACTGCTGCACCAGCGGCAATGTGCTGGACGTCATTGATGCCATCCCTGAGGATCAGGGGATCCTCTTCTGCCCCGACTTCTTCCTCGGTGCCCACGTCCGCCGCATGCGCCCGGCCCGGAAGGTGGAGGTGTGGCTGGGCGAGTGCCACGTGCACAAGGACATCAGCCCGCATACACTCGCACGGGTGCGCGAGGAGCACCCCGACGCGGAGGTGCTGGTGCATCCCGAGTGCGGCTGCGCCGGCCAGCTGATCTACGCCATGGGCCAGGGCGACATTCCCGCCAACGGCGTGCATATCGCCTCCACCGAGCGGATGGTGCAGCTGGTGAAGGAGCGGCCCGCCCGGGAATTCATCGTGGCGACTGAGACCGGCATCATGCACCGGATGCAGCAGGAGGCGCCGGAGAAGCGGTTTTTCGCCGCCGACCGCGCCGCCATCTGCGCCTTCATGAAAACGATCACGCTGGAATCCACCCACGACGCACTGGCGCTGGACCAGTTCCATATCACGGTGCCACCCGAGATCGCCGCACGGGCTCGGCTGGCGCTCGACCGGATGGTGGCGCTGGGGCCGGGGGTGGCGCAGAAGCCGGGGGATTAGTGGGCGATTGGGCGATTGGGCGATTGGGCGGTTGGGCGGTTGGGCGGTAGGCAGGGTAGGTCGGGCCTCCGTGCCCGTGGGGTGAGTGTAGGCGGTTGGGCGATTGGGCGGTTGCGCGATTGGGCGATTGGGCGATTGGGCGATTGGGCGAACGCAATCGGCGGATGGCTAACGGCCAACGGCTCCAGCGAGGACAAACATGCTCAGCAAGGCGCCAACGAGTAGACCCGACTCTCGGTGAACCGGCCGATCCGGCTGGGTTCGCTCCGCCTCACCCCCGGGCGCTACTCCCTCTACGCCCTCCCGCGCCCCGGCCACTGGATGATCTTCGTCAGCCGTTCGACCCAGCACTGGGGCAACGATCTCTCCCCGTCCGTCAGGGCACAGGAGATCGGTGGCATCGATGTGCCGGCCCTGCCGCTCGCCCAACCGGTGGAAACCCTCACCGCCACCTGGCGGGGCGCCGATACTGCAGGAACGCTGTCATTTGCCTGGGATCGCACCGCGGCGGAGATTCCCATCTCGGCCGACCCGCCGTGAGGAGTGTGAGCGCATGATCGAACAGCAACTGCGGGCCCAGCTCGGGGCCGACGCGCAGCGTCTCGCGGCGGTGGCGCTGGCAGAGGACGGCACCAGCGACATCACCTCGCTCGTGAGCATCGTGGCGGGCACTCACACCACCGCCGCCCTCGAGTTCCGCACGGCGGGCGTCCTGGCCGGCACGACCTACGCCGATGCCGTCGCCCAGGGCTGCGGGCTCGAGACCGTCACCTGG
>JANOFA010000424.1:0-3725 GCA_031413355.1 Gemmatimonadota bacterium
GCCGACTCCACTCCAGTGTCGCCGCGAGCAGGGAACCGCCTTCACCAAATCCGTGCGAACGTTCCTCGAAGATCACCCGGTCGTAGCGACCCACGAACAGCTCCAGCGCAAATGGCCCCGCCGCAGTCTCCCGCACCGCGCGGTTCTCGAGCAGCACCGGATCGGCCAGCAGCGTGACGCTCCCCTCCCGATCCGCTCGGCGGATTCGGAGCGCCGCCACCCGTCCCGACTGGGTCATGAGCAACGTATCGATGGCCCGTGCCTCCACCACCGTGCAGCCGGTCACCGTGGCATCTGCCAGCCTGCTCGAGTCGGCCACAACCGCCGCACTCCGCGCCGCGAGCACGGCGACAACCTCCGGCCATACCTCGCCTGGCACGAGCGGACGGAGCGGAAGCCGATCGACCAACCGGCGGGAGTCGACGCCGTATCCGAAGCAGTTGATCAGCGGCGCGAGCTGCGCGCCCGCCAGCACCAGGTCCGGCCCGCCGGCCCGCGCGGACCAGTTGGCCACCAGCTGGATTTCACCGCCATCCGGCGCAATATCCGGGTTGAGCCACACCACCGCGGTCCGTCGCCCCCCGTCGTCCTGGGCGACGAGCGTCCGGAGCGGTCGGCGCGAGCGTTCGACGTCGATGCCCAGACCGGTGAGCGCCTCGGCCAGCCCGCGCACGCCGGCCGGACCCGCCAGGTAGCTCGACCGGCGCAGGTCCTGTTCGGCGCCGCTGTTGCCCCGCCGGCCCAGCGCGGAGCCCAGCGCCACGAGCAAGGCTAACGCGCCAAGCCCAAGCGCGGCACTAGTGCGCTGCTGCATAGCGCTCCGCTACCGCCTGCAGCCGCCACGCGGCGTAATCCAGGGGACCGCAGGGCCGCCGCGCAAAGGCGTAGCCGTACAGCAGCCGCACCAACTCCCGGAATGCACCGCGCGCCTCCGGTGCCAGTCCGGCCTCGTAGCTGTATTCGTTGGGCGTCTTGCTCGGGTGGTATCGCAGCACCTTGCGCCCGTCCAGCTCCAGCACCAGCGCCAGGAAGTCGGCCTGAACGGCCTCGGCATACCGGCCCTCCAGCGCGAGCCAGTCCGCCTGGGAGCGATACCACGCCGCCCCATGTACCGCGGCCGCGGCGGGTCCCGAGGCCCCCTCGGCTGGCGCCCGCGCCGCGCGCATGGTGCGCACCATGATCCAGGCGGCATGCACCACGATGGCCACCAGCACCACGACCAGGCCGGCCATGATCGCGAAGAAGACATCGGGATGGAGCGAGTGGAGTCCGTCGAGCCAGGAGAGGAGCGCCTCCCACCACCGTCGGAGGAAGGCCAGCGGTTGCGGCCGCTCGACCCAGCGATAGGCCGGGTCGCGGAAGACCGAATCAAGCGTCGCCCGCAGCGAATCCGCGGCGACCGCGTCGCTGCTCACGCCGACGCGAGGCTCGAGGCGAGGACTTCGAGGTCGAACGCTTCCTTGCGCACCCGCAGGTCGTAGTAGGCGACGGTGAGCACGCAATAGAGCAGCGGCGTGATCAGCACTTGCAGGAGCGCTGCCAGCGCCGTCACCCCGAGGGACGCCGCCGGACTGGTCGAGGCGGCCGCGGCCTCTGGGGTGCTCGCCGCGCCAACCGCAGCGAAGGCGCCGAGCGCGATGAATGGCAGCAGGATTAGCAGGAACACCACCAGCAGTGCCAGGAAGAGCTTGAATCGATAGCCGCGACTCAGTGCCCACGAGCGTCCCATGGCGTCGGAGGCGGCCGGAATCCCCTCCAGCACCATCGCCGGGGTCGCCAGCATGAGCCCGACGCCGAGAATGACCCCCGGAACGATCAGCAGCAGAAGCCCGATGACGATGACGAAAGAACTCATGAGCGCCACCGCGATCAGGCGCCCGGTGTAGGGCATCGCCCGGGCAAACGCATCGCGGGCGGAGATGTCGCGGCCGAGGTAATTCTCCGCGATGATGAACGTCGAGGCAGCCGACGCGATCGCGCTGAGCACGGCGCTTGCCACCATCGACACGGCCCACAGCGGCAGGTTCACCAGCGCGCCTCCGGCCGCTTCGATGTACACCTGCGCCACGAGGGGGAACGCCTGGGTCACCACGGTCACCATCAGCAGCGGCAGGAACAGCGAGCGGTACAGTCCGAACGACACATCGAGGACTTCGCCGAGCGACAGCGGGCGCAGCGCGGGAGCGGCCATGACAGTCTCCACGGAGGGATGGCCCAAGATGGTGCCCCATGGAGAGCTTGGGAAGTCGCGCACACCGGCCCTAGATTGGACCATGCGACCAATCGTCGATGACCGCCCCGCCTGACTTCCGCCAGCACCTCGAGGTCGAGACCCCGGAACACGTCGTTCTCGACTACGAGATCGCCGGCCTTGGTTCGCGCGCGCTCGCGGCGATGCTCGACACGCTCTACCTCGGCCTATGGATCACTGCGCTCCTGATCGTCCTCGCCCTGCTTGCGCCGACCGGGAAGTGGGTCATCGCCGTCGGCTTTCTGCTGGCCTTCCTGTCGCTGTGGGGCTACTTCACCTTCTTCGAAGGGTTGCGCGGCGGGCAGACCCCGGGGAAGCGCCAGATGGGGATCCGCGTGGTCCGCGACACCGGTCACGCGGTAACCTTTGGCGCCGCGGCGGCCCGCAATCTCTTGCGGGTGGCCGATTTCATGCCCCCGCCCTACCTGATCGGCGCCGTCCTGGTCGCGCTGCATCCCCGCGGCAAGCGGCTGGGCGACCTCGTCGCCGGAACCGTGGTGGTGCGCGACCGTCCGACCCTCACCACCCCGGAATCAGCCCAGGCCCTGGCCGCCGAATCGGACGCCAGCGGCGTTCCCGAGCTGTCCGACGATGAATTCCGCCTGGTGCACGAGTTCAGCGAGCGCGCCGCCGCGCTTCCGGCCGATCCGCGCCGGCGGGTGGCAATGCAACTCACCGCCCGGCTCGCCGCCCGCTTCCCGACCCGCCCACCCGATCCGGAGGTCTTCCTCCGCGCCCTGCATCGGGATGAACTGGCCCGCCGCCGCGGCCGCTTCGGCGCCCGCTCCGCTGGCACCGGGGGCACGGCACGCAGCCGCGTCGCCGACCGCCTGGCCGCAAGACAGGGCCCGCGATGGGCCCAGTTCGATGCGCTCGCGGTGCGGGCCGCAGCAGGCGGGCTCGACAGCTTTCGCGCCGAGGAACTGCCCGACTTCGCCGCGCGCTACCGGGAGGTCGCCGCGGACCTGGCCCGGGCCCGCACCTATCGGGCGCCTCCGGCGCTGCTCGCCCGCCTCGAGCGACTCGTCGCTGCCGGCCACAACGCCCTCTACCGCGACGAGCGCAGCAGCGGCCGCCAGGTGTGGCGCTTCGTCATGGAGGAGTGTCCCGCCGCGATCATCACCGCCCGGCGCACGGTCCTCCTGGCAATCGTACTCTTCACCGCGCCGGCGGCCGCCAGCTACCTCCTCCTGCGAGAGCGCCCCGCCCTGGCCGATGAACTCCTCCCCCAGACCATGCTCGATCGCGCCGCCGCCGGCGCCGACCGACAGCGCCAGGGCCTGGGCTACTACGTGGCCGATGCCGACGATCGCGGCGCCATGGCCTCGCAGCTCATGACCAACAACATCACGGTCGCCTTCAACTGCTTCGCCAGTGGCATCTTCGCCGGCGTCGGCTCGCTCCTGGTGCTGGCATACAACGGGCTGGCCCTCGGCGCCGTCTCGGGCCACTTCGCCAACCTCGGCCTGCTGGG
>JANOFA010000425.1:0-1530 GCA_031413355.1 Gemmatimonadota bacterium
CCGATCCTCTTCATGGATATCCCGTCGGCCGAAGTCACCAAGTACGCTGCCAATGCCATGCTGGCAACGCGCATCTCCTTCATGAACCAGATCGCGATGTTCTGCGAGCGAGTCGGCGCGGACGTCAATCACGTGCGCAAGGGCATCGGAACCGATCGCCGGATCGGGTCGGCGTTTCTCTTCCCCGGCCCCGGCTACGGCGGCTCCTGCTTCCCCAAGGATGTGAAGGCGCTGATCCGCACCGGCGGCGAAGTCGGCATGCCATTTGACATTCTCGATGCCGTGGAGCGGGTCAACGAGCGGCAGAAGCAGGTGCTGTTCGAGAAATTGCGCGCTGCCTTCGGGAACGAGCTGCGCGGCCGGACGATCGCGGTGTGGGGTCTCGCATTCAAGGCCGAGACCGACGACATGCGTGACAGCCCGGCGATCACCCTGGTCGAGGCGCTGCTCGCCGCCGGGGTCAGGGTGCAGGCGCATGATCCGAAGGCGATGGAAACGGCGCGCCGGTACCTGGGCGATCGGGTGATCTATGCCGCCGATCCCTACAGCGCGGCCAACGGGGCCGACGGCCTGGCGATCGTCACCGAGTGGCTGGTCTACCGCAATCCCGACTTCGAGCGGCTGCTCGGGCTGTTGCGTCGTCCCCTGGTCGTCGACGGACGCAATCTCTACGATCCGGCCCGGATGAGCACCCTCGGCTTTGAATATCACGGCATCGGACGGAGAAGCGCATGAGGATTCTCATCACCGGGGCGGCGGGCTTTCTGGGCTCGCACCTGAGCGATCGCTTCCTGGCCGAAGGGCATGACGTGATCGGGATGGACAACCTGATCACCGGCGCGCGGGAGAACCTGGCCCAGCTGAAGGACAACCGGCGCTTCAGCTTTGTGCTGCACGACGTGAGTCGCTACATCCAGGTGGATGGCCCGGTGGATGGGGTGCTGCACTTCGCCTCGCCGGCCAGCCCGATCGACTATCTCGACAACGCAGAAGCCCAGCGCATGGCGAGGGAGTCGGAGGCCAACGCGCAGAGAGAGTCCGCCGCTCCCGCCAAAAACGAGCCCGCCCCGGAGGAAAAGGCGCCCGCGAAGCCCGGGAAACAAAATCAGGACAACGACAACAAGGGAAAGCGAAAGCCGTCTCCGCCTGACGGCCCGCCAGGGTCATGAAAGAAACCACCGTCCCATCACCGCCTCCGCCGGTTGCGCCCGACTGGGGTCCGCACAGCCCGGTCCGGACGATCGTGCTGCTGGTGGCGACGGCGTTCGGGATTTATTTTTGCTACCGGCTGGCCGCGCCGTTTCTCGCCGCGCTCGTCTGGGCGCTGACGCTCGCGGTCCTGTGCGCGCCGTTGCAAGCGTGGCTGGAATCAAAACTGCGCCGGCCCGCCCTCGCGGCGATCATCGCCGTGACCGTGGTCGGTTTGATCGTGGGCGTCGTGGTGGCGTTTGTGGGCCAGCAATTGATCCGGCAGTCCACGATCGGCGCCGAGGTCATCGCGACCAAAGTCAAGGCGGGCGAGTGGCGCAG
>JANOFA010000426.1:0-1169 GCA_031413355.1 Gemmatimonadota bacterium
GGGCTGTCGCCCTTCCCGGCCGACAGCCAGCAGGAAACGATGATCAAGCGGCTCACCGACGATCCGGTCCCGCTTGCGGTGGCCCGGCCGGAAGGCCGGTTCTCCGCCGAGCTGCAGCGGGTCATGGACCGGGCGCTGGCCCGTTCGCCGGAGCAGCGCTACCGCACCGCGACCGACCTGGCCCGGGATATCCGCGGACTCACCCGCTCGCTCACCGGGGCGGTGGATGTCGAAGCGGGTACCCAGGTGGTGAAGGCACCTGAGCTCAAGGGTACGGTGCCGCCGACCCGGGTCGATGCCGCCGCCGCGGCGCGGGCGAAGCCGGTGGCGGCTCCGGCCGTGCTGCCCGTGGCGAAAAAGGGCGCGCCGATTGTCCCGATTGCGGCTGCCGTCCTGGTGATGGCGCTGGGCGCCGGCGGGTACGCGTTCAAGGATCGGATTATGGGTGGGAGTGCAGTAGACTCCACGACGCTGAAGCCACCGGTTGTCGACCCCTTCGCCAAGCCCGCAACCGATACGACGGGAACGAACCCGGCGGGCACCGCAGACTCGACAAGTCCGGAGACCACGAAACCGCTAAAGCCCAATACCGTCCGGACCGGGGACACCCTGAAGACCCCGGTCAAACCGACGCGCCGGGATTCGTCGTTCGGGCCAATTGGACCGATGCCGCCGGGATCAACGGTCAGCAACGAACTGCCGGACGTCGAGGATGTCTTCGACCCAGCCAAGCGGGACGCGGCGCGGCGACAGTCGGAGGCGGTGTACAATCGCCGGACCCTGAGCGACAGCCTTCGGGCCATGGCCGCAAACATGGTGGCAGTTGCCTACCAGCAGGATGCACGCTACGCTGAGGCACTGGACTGGGCCAAGCGTTCGATGGCGCTTCTCCCGACTGACGGAGTCAAGGGACTGATCACTCAGCTTACTCCTCTTGCCAAACCATAGGCACCCACCACTGTGACCAACGGCCCCGTGATCATCTCCGTATTCGGCAAGACCGATGTCGGCCGCACCCGCGACCACAACGAGGACACCTTCCTCGTTGCCGACCTGAGTCGGCGGATCGCGAGCCTGCAGCCCGATGTGCGAGAGCATGCCGTCGGCCCGCGCGGGTCGCTCTTCGTCGTGGCCGACGGGATGGGGGGTGCCGCCGCCGGCGAAGTCGC
>JANOFA010000427.1:0-1493 GCA_031413355.1 Gemmatimonadota bacterium
CGTAATGCGGATGCGCGTGCTTGACGGTGAAGGTCAGCGCCACGATGCTTCGATCGCCGGATTGCACCTTGACCCAGCGCGGACGATACGATCCCACCACCATCTCGCGCCGCCACAACAGGCGCATGAACCTGTCAAGCCGCGGCGCCGGCCCCATTGTCACTCACATGTCAGCGCACCGCCGCGCCTTGCAGGTTATGCGCAGACGTTAGTAGGCGGAAACCTGTGTCGGTGTTTGCACTGCTGGGAGATGATGAACGGCCTTCCGGGTTGGCCGCGGTGTAGGCGCGGGGCGCCCCCGGAGTCGCCAGCCGCAGGCGAGATGGCGGCTGGCGCGATGTGGTGAGGGGATCGTGGGGCGCTGCCGCGCGTCGAGTGCAGTGCTTTCCACAGGCAGACGCCGGAGTGTCCGCCTTCTAACATTGGCATGAAGCTGACGGGCGGGCGCCGTCGCCGCCGGTCGAGGCACGTTACAGTGGGTACCAACGCTGGGCGGCGCCTGGGACAGCGTTACTTTGAGAAGTGCGCCCGCCCGCAGCTTATGCCAGTCCGTTAGGCGGCGAATACTCTATGATTCACCCAGTCCTCGAGGAACGGCTAAGACGTCCACCACCGCCATCATCACCAGTGGTGAGCGGGAGCACGCCCGTGGCTTGCTTCGGAGACTTTCGCCGCGCTCGAGTGGCAACCATTGGTATGAACCCGAGCACCGCTGAGTTTCTCGATGTCGACGGCACGCTGTACTCCGGCGATGAAGCTCGACTCGCCACCTTGCCGGACTTAGGGGTCGCCAGCCTTCAAGACGCTCCTCTGAGCTCTCTGGAAAAGATCTTCGAGGCGAACCGGTCCTACTTCGCGCGGAATCCGTACTGGCGGCAGTTCGCCTTCCTTGAGGCCTTTCTCCATGCTGTAGGCTCATCGTACCGCGACGGCTCGGCTTGCCACCTCAGCCTGTCCCCTTGGGCGACCGCCCCCACGTGGGGAGGTCTTGCGCCCCCAGATCGACAGCACCTGCTGGAGGATGGGGTCCCCTTCCTACGGTGGCAACTGACGGAGCATCATATTTCTTACGTGTTTCTGAATGGCCGCACCGTAATGAGTGCCTTCAGCGAAGCGATGGAGCTTCCACTCACCCAGGTGGCAACCCTTACCGGCCCAGAAGGGCGTGGGATTGCGCTCTACAGGGCAACCCCGGAGCGGGGTCCATTGGCGGTCATTGGGTGGCCGGTCAGCCTCCAGCCCTCGCCCGGGGTGACATCTCTGTTTCGGAGTGCCCTTGCCCAAGCCGTGACAGCAGAGCTTGGGCGGTCCGCCGCCGCCTAACTAGCGCATGCACCAGACGTGGCGCGGCCACGGCCTTGCTTGGCACGGAGAATTGCTCCACTTTGGCGGATAGTGCCTTGTTCTACGCCGCGCCACGCAGGTGATGCGCGGGCGTTATCGGGCAGAAGTAGGGCCAACAAACTTGGGAATCCGTCCCGGAGCTGGTCGGG
>JANOFA010000428.1:0-1135 GCA_031413355.1 Gemmatimonadota bacterium
CGCTCCGGTTCCCGTTCCCGGTCCACCCCGATAGCTTTCCGCCCCTTGATGTCCTGAACCAGGCGGGGTCGGCATGCGGGCAACGGCAACGTGGCGGCGGGTGTGGGCGGGAGCGAGCGTGCTGCTCGTCATCCTCGCCGGACTGGCGGGAGTGCTGGCGATGGCCGCACCAGCGTCGACCCCGCCGTCGATCCCGCTGCGCAACGCCTCTGTCTCGCTCGCTCCCGACGTCTCCTCCCTCATCGGCGTCAGCGGTCAGCTCCGCGCAGTGATGTTCCACGCCGATTCCGGCGTCGCCAGTCCGCTCGCCGCGCTGGTGCCCGCTCTCGCCGCTGAGGGTCCCGGCCTTCATCTCACCGGCCTGGTGGCGCCCGATGGCGCTCCGATCCGCGCGCTCTCATTCTTCCCGCTCGCCGCACGGCAGAACGGCCGGTGGCACAGCTACCGGACTGGCTTCTGGCCCGGCGAGCGCGCCAGTCGGCGCCGGTCACGCTACGAACTGCCGGCCGGCTTTCTCGAGGTCACCCCCGAGAATGCCCAGACGCCGCTCTCGACCAATTTCGTCGTCAGCGATTTCCTGACCCACGACCAGCCGTCCGTCTGGCCCAAGGTGCTGGTGATCCGCCTGCCGCTGCTGGACAAGCTCGAGTTGATCAGCGCCGAGCTGGCGGCGCTCGGCCGCACTCCCGCTGTCCGGGTGATGTCCGGCTTCCGCACGCCGCAGTACAACGCGCAGGGCGTCGGGTCGCTCGGTGGGCGCGCGAGTGACAGTCGCCACATGTACGGTGATGCCGCCGACATCTACGTGGATGCCGACGGCAATGGCGCCATGGATGACCTGAACGGCGACGGCCGCGTAACGATCGCCGATGCCCGCTGGCTGGCGCAGCTCGCCGGCCGGGTCGAAGGAGTCCACCCCGAACTCACCGGCGGCATCGGCGTCTATCGGGCGAACGCGGTGCACGGCCCATTCGTGCACGTCGATGTGCGGGGGACGCCGGCGCGGTGGTAGGGGCCGGGGCGCGGGGGGGGGGGGGGGGGGGGAAAGGGGCCCCCCCCCCCCCCGGGGGGGGGGGCCGGGGCCGCGGGGGTGTGGGGTGGGGGCGGGGCAAACACCAAAACCCCCCCCCCGAAA
>JANOFA010000429.1:0-2955 GCA_031413355.1 Gemmatimonadota bacterium
CTTCGGTGATCAGGTCGCCGTGCTGCACAGCGGGCTGTCGGACGGCGAGCGGGCCGATGCCTGGCGGGCGTTGCGGCGTGGTGAGCGTCGCGTCGCCGTCGGGGCGCGTTCCGCGGTCTTCGCGCCGGTGCGTGACCTCGGCGTGATCGTGGTCGACGAAGAACATGAGGCGACGTACAAGAATGGCGAAACCCCGCGCTATCACGCGCGCGACGTCGCGCTGGTGCGCGCCCGGCTCGAAGGGGCGCGACTGATCCTGGGCAGCGCGACACCCGCCGCGGAGACCATGGCACGGGTGGGGCCCCGGCTCGCGCTGGTGCGACTGCCCGAGCGTGCGGGGATGCAGCCGCTGCCACCGGTCGAGATCGTGGACATGCGCAGCGCCCCGCGGCTGCGTGAGTCGGGGGCGGTGCCCTGGTCCACCCGGCTGGACACAGAGGTCCAGGCGGCGCTGGACCGGTCGGAGCAGGTCTTGCTGCTGCTCAATCGGCGGGGCTTCGCCGCGACGCTGCAGTGCCCCGACTGCGGCGCGGTGCGCACCTGTCCCCGCTGCAGCATCTCGCTCACGGTGCACCATGCACCGCCTGGCATGCGGTGTCATTACTGCGGACACGATGCCCCGGTGCCGGAAGCGTGTGGCGAATGCGGTGGCGCGGTACAGCGGATGCGCGGGGTCGGGACCCAGCAGCTTGAGCGCTTTCTGGCGAGCCGGTTTCCCGAAGCACGGCTGGCGCGAATGGATCTCGACACGACGAGCGCCAAGTGGTCGCACCAGGAAATTCTTGACCGGGTCGGCGCCGGCGTGGTGGACATCCTGCTGGGCACCCAGATGATCGCCAAAGGACTCGATTTCCCCAACGTGACGCTGGTCGGCGTGGTGGATGCCGACACCGGCCTGCAGCTGCCGGACTTCCGGGCCGCAGAGCGCACCTTTCAGCTGCTGGCACAGGTGGCGGGCCGGGCGGGCCGGGGACCGAAAGGCGGACGGGTCGTGGTGCAGACCAGGAGCCCGGAGCATCCCGCGCTCATCGCAGCGGCGCGGCATGACACCGAGATGTTCCTGGAGGGTGAGCTGGCCCGGCGGCAATCACCACCATACCCGCCGGTCCGCTCGCTGGTCAATCTCGTGATCTCGGGCGAGGATGAGGTGGCGGTGGCGGATGGAGCGGTCGTGCTGGCGGGCTGGTGCCAGCGGCTGGTCGACCGCCAGCTGCTCGCGCTCGACGTCCTGGGCCCCGCACCCTGTACCCTGGAACGCATCAAGAACCGGTGGCGCTGGCATGTGGTACTGCGGGGAGAGGCCGAACCGCTCGGGCGGGTGGTGCGCTACGGGACCAGCCGGTTGCCGCAGCCCGCGGGGACGCGGGTCATCATCGACCGTGATCCAGTGAGCCTGCTCTAGTCCCGCTGTCTACTCCGGCCGGATCGCGGCTGTGGTCGAGACCGGCCAGACGAGCAGCTCGACCGCATCAAGCAGACGAGCGGCCAGGATCGGCTTGCTGATCAGGCGGTTCACCCCGGCCATCGTCGCGGCCGCGGAGAGACTGGGGCCCTCCATGCCGGTCAACATCAGGACCGGCGTAGTCTCATGGCCGGGCTGCTTGCGCAGCCATCGTACAACGTCGAGGCCGGAGGGTCCCGGCATCAGGTAGTCAACGATGAGCAGATCGGCGGCGTTGTGGGAGAGCCACTCCATCGCCGCCGCTCCGTTGGTGAATCCCGCCACCGTCAGGGGCAGCCGGGTTTGCAGCAGTTTCGACAGCACCGAGACCAGCGCGGGGTCGTCATCCAGGATGACGAGCGTGACCGCTGTATTGGCCGTGACCACGCTCGCCTCCGTCATGCCGTTAGAACACGACCTGGAGTCCCGAAGTGAGGTACCGGTCGGTCTTCTTGAAACCAGGTTGGGGCTGGTTGTCAAAGCGGATGACGTAGCCCGCCTTGAACGCAATTCGCGCCGACAGCGGCGCCACCAGCGCGGTCTCCGAGTTCACCCGGGTATCCGCACCATCCTTCAGGTTCTGCAGGATCTCGCCCGTCTGCTGGAAGTAGGCAGCCGCGTTCAGCATCTGCTTGAAGAGCAACGCGCCCCGCCCGCTGGTGAAATTGTCTACCGCTCCGGCCAGGTCGCGCTGCTGATTGGCTGACGCGCCCGCCTCGAGGGTGAGGGTAGTGCGTTCCACTGCGACGGCCTTGAAGCTGAGTCCGGCACCCTCTTCGAACCGCCGCCCGATCCCGGCGAAGCGATTGCGCTCCCACCCGCCGATGCCGTAGAACGCCAGCCGCGGAGTGATCGCGTAGTCCGCACGAAGCGTAGCCGCAAGATTCTCCGCCGACGTGGTCCCGCCGGTCTTGCCGTACACGGCGGCGAAGCTCTGGGCCAAGGTCCAGCGCCCGGTGGTATAGCTGGCCTTCTCCCCGGCATTGAGCGAGGTGGTCGAGGTGTTGCCCGACGTATTGATGAACCCGAAGTCGGTCTGCAGCGTCCAGGGCCGTTTCGGGGCCGCCTCCTGCGCCAGCACCGGCTCCACCACAACGACTTGGAGCGTGAGGGTGGCCAGCAGGCAGATCAGATGCACACGCATCGTTTGCAATTCCTGTGACAGAGAGAGAGCTCTACTTCTTGGCAACGGTGTCTTCCTTCAGGACCTTCTTGGAGAACAGGAACACCAGGAACGCCACGATCACGAAGTTGATCAGTGCCGCAAGCACGATCCCCACCTGGAACGGACCGACGACCAGCTGCTGCCAATCCCCGCTGGGGAGCACCAGGCCGATGACCGGCATCAACAAGCCATCCACGACCGACTTGACCAGCTCACCGGCCTTGCTACCGATGATGACGCCGATCGCGAGACCGATGACGCCGTACTCCTTCAGGAACTTCACGAACTCACCCTGCATGGCATGCCTCCCTATGAGAAGAACAGCAGCCGGTGGGCGCGCACTGCGCGC
>JANOFA010000430.1:0-1042 GCA_031413355.1 Gemmatimonadota bacterium
CCGACTTCGCCGACGCCAAGATCAAGGGCAGCAAGACCGGCTACGGCTATCATGTCGGCCTGACCCTTCAGCCGACCGACAAGCTGAGCTTCGGGGTGCGCTACCTGTCGCACCAGAAGATCGATGGCATCGATGGCAAGGCCACCTTTCGCCAGATCAACACCGGAATCCTGCTCCCGGCGGGCAATCCGCTCGGCGCTCCGGCCGGGACTCCCCTGGACGCAATCCTCGCCAGCCAGTTCCAGCCGGGTGGATCGCTGGTGAGTCAGGGAGGTGCCACCGGCGTCCGTCTGCCGGAACAGCTGAGCCTCGGCGTCTCCATCCGCCCAACGCCAAAGCTGCATCTGCTGGTTGATTACGGCCTGCAGAACTGGAAAGTCTGGGACACGATCGTGCTCGATTTTTCGATACTGGGTCCGACGGTCCTGCCGCAGGATTTCAAGAAGACCGATAGCTGGCGCTTCGGCGGCGAGTATAACGTCGGCAGCTCGAGCATCGTCCGCGCCGGGTTCCTGACCCACAGCGGCGCCGCCCCGGACGACAACGTCACCGCCACCCTCCCCGAGGGCGGCCGGACCGAATTCACCGCGGGCTTCGGCACACGGCTGGGCAGCAAGGGGCACATCGACCTGGCGTACCAGTACATCGACCAGGCCGACCGCCGCGGCCGTTCGCGCGAAGCGGGGACGCCCAACGATGGCATCTACAACTTCAAGGCGCATCTCTTCGGCGCCACCTTCACCTGGAACTTCTAAGCGACGGGGAGTAGACCCATGTCCTTCAAGCGTATAGCTGTCCCGCTGCTCGTCGCGCTGCCGCTCCTGCTGAGTTGCCGCTCCGACGACAGCCTCACTCCGCCGCCCGTGAGCGACCCGCTGTTCCGTCGCTACGCCGCGCTGGGCAACAGTATCACCGCCGGGTTCCAGTCGGCCGGCATCAGCGACAGTACCCAGCTGCGCGCCTACCCCCAGCTGCTGGCCATGGCGATGGGCACGACTTTCAATTACCCACGGCTGAACGGGCGGGGCTGCCCGCCGCCGTT
>JANOFA010000431.1:0-8102 GCA_031413355.1 Gemmatimonadota bacterium
CCTGCCGCTCGCCGCCGCCGGGGCCCTCACGCTGCTTTGCCTGGGCAGCATTGCTCGTCGGCAACTGCGGAAGCGGGCGGCGCAGCCGGCGACAGCCGTGCGTTCCCGGGCGGGGGCGCGTGGGGGCCTCGTCGCTTCTGCGGGGAAGGACGGCACGCTCGGGGCGCAGATCCGGCTTGCCGCGGCTCTGGGGGAGGAGGCGGCTGTGCTTGCTCGCCGCTTCAGCGTGTCACAGGATGCCATCCGCGTCGCTATCGGTCGGCGGCCGACCGGGGATCAGGTGGCGGCTGAGGACAATCTCCGCGACAGGTCGGGCGCGTCACTCTCACTCCCATGACCGGACCTGCCGCTCCGATGGGCAACTCTTTCCGGAGCGGGGTCCTCCCGGCAGAATTGGCCCCCGACGCCTGAATCGCCGCAACGACGTGAAGTGCTTGCCCGGCTGGCGCTTAGCGCGCAGGTCCAGAGAACGGACGGAAGGCATAGCGATTGCCTTCTGGAGCAACAACGGGGAGAACGGTCATGGGACTCAAGGCGATTCGGAGCACCGCGCACACGCTCAGCTACTACACCCGGCTGCAGGCGCTCACGGCGAACAACCTGGCGAACAGTGACACCGAAGCGTTCAAGGCTGACGTCATGTCCGGTCGCCGCATCGGTGACGCGACCTGGCCGGTGCCGGTGCAGCAGACCGACCTGACGCAGGGAGCGCTCACCCCGACCGGACGACAATTGGACATCGCCCTTGACGGCCCCGGTTTTCTGGTGCTGCGGACCCCCAACGGTGAACGGCTCACGCGCAGCGGCTCGCTTGCGCTCGATGGAGCCAACCGCCTGGCCGACCGGCACGGAAACCTGCTGCTGGGTGAGAACGGCCCGGTCGCCATCCCCATCCGCTACGGCACACTGGAATTCCAGGCCAGCGGCGATGTCGTGGTCGACGGCATCCGCCTGGACCGGCTGCGGCTCGAGACGGTGGACGATCCTCGCACGCTCCGGAAAGAAGGCGCGGGGAGCTTCACGGCGAACAGCCCCACGGTCCCGATCGACATCACGAACACCGTGCTGCGCCAGGGATCCACGGAAGACAGCAACCAGGACACCCTCCGTGGGATCGTGGACCTGGTGACGATCCAGCGGGCCTACGCCGCCAACGTGGATTCGCTCAAGGCGCTCGACAGCGTGCTGGGCAATGTGGTCAATGAGGTAGGCAAGGTCGGCTGACGGCTGATGGCTGACGGCTGATGGCTCAACGCTCCATCGTCCCTGAGAGGAAACGAGCACCCCATGAACCCAGGACTTCGCGCTTCCGCCAGCGGCATGCGCGCCCAGCAGACCCGGATCGACGCGATCGCCAACAACCTGGCGAACGTCAACACTACCGCGTTCAAGCGGAGCCGGACCAACTTCGAAGACATGCTCTACGAGACCCTGCAGGGTGCCCAGCTGGTGCACTACGAGGGGACCGATACGCTGGCGCCGGTGCAGATCGGTCGCGGCGTGCGGCTGGCCGACATCCAGCGGATCCATACCCAGGGCGCGTTCGAGCGGACCGACAATCCCTTCGACCTGGCAATCGAGGGCGAGGGGTTCTTCCAGGTCCAGCTGCCCAATGGCAGCCTCGCCTTCACCCGGGACGGCACCTTCGGCCGCGCGGCGGATACCGGAGCACTCGTCACTCATGCGGGCTACCTGCTGTCACCCGAAATCACCATCCCCGCCGACGCCACCCAGATCGGTGTCTCGCCGACTGGACAGGTCAGCGCCATCCTGGGCAGCACCGGTCAACAGGTGGAGCTCGGTCAGATCGAACTGGCGCGCTTCGCCAATCCGACCGGCCTGCTGAGCCTCGGCGGGAACAACTATGCGGCCAGCCCCGCTTCCGGCGATCCGATGAGCGGCCTGCCCGGCGAGGATGGTTTCGGCCAGGTAGTCCAGGGCACGCTGGAAGCCTCCAACGTCGAAATCGTGCAGGAGATGGTGGACATGATCACCGCGCAACGGGCCTATGAGGTCAACTCGAAGGCAATCAAGACCGCCGAAGAGATGATCCAGACCGCGACCAATGAGCTCATTCGCTAGGCGTTGCGTGTCCGCCGTCTCTCTCCTGGCCGCCCTGACGGCGCCGCTCCGCGCCCAGGCGCCGGTGCGGCTTGCCGCTGCCGGTGGCGAGGTGCCCGCGCGCTTTGCGGCACGGGTGGCGGCCGAAGTCGGCCGGACCTGGGGGGAACACCCCGAGGGGATGGTGGTTCGCTTCGGTGCGGGGTCGTTGGCTGGCGTGCCGGATTCAACCCCGTTCCGACTGCTCGGTGCGGGCGAGGCAGGCTGGTTTGCCCTGGTTGCGGAGCCGGCGGGCCTGCGTCCGATTGCCCTGCGACTCCGCGCTGGCCGCACCATCATGCGTCAGGTGGCGACTCGGGCACTGCGGGCCGGCATGCAGCTCGCGCCCGGCGACATCCGCGAAGCACCACATGTCAGGTGGGGACCCCCGCCGGTGGACAGCATGGCCGTGGCCCGTGAGGGCTGGGTCGTACGACGCACCCTCGGTCCAGGCACACCACTCGACGTCGCCCACGTCGGTCCGCCGCCACTGGTGGAGACCGGACAGCCGGTGCGCATCCTCTGGCGCGAAGGCGCCGTGTCGATCGCGCTGGAAGGCACCGCCATGAATGATGCAGCGCTGGGAGAATCAGTCCGGGTGCGCACCGGTGGTCGTACCGGTGTGGTCCGTGGACTCGTCACCGCTTCGGGTGAAGCAAGGATGCCCTGATGGCCATGAATCCAGTTCGCTCAATACTCCTGGTACTCGCGCTGCTCCCGGTGATCGGTGCGACGCTGGCGGCCCAGGCCGCGCCGGCACCGGCGGCGCCGGCCGCCTCCCAGGCTCCCGCACCGACCACCTCGCCCGCGGTGCAGACCGGACCAACCACGAGCCGGGCCGGGTGGTTCAGCGACAAGCGCCCGATGCGTATCGGTGACCTGGTCACGATCGTGGTGGATGAGGCGGTCAATTCCCGCGAGCGGCAGACCCGCAACGCCTCGGCAAAACGCTCCCAGCAGATGGGTCTCAACCTCAACGTCGGCGCTGTCGCCATCGGCCCGAAGAAGGGATTCGAGAGCGGGGTGGCCAACGACGATCGCAACATGGGAGAGGCGAATCGCGCCGGCGACCTCACCGCGACGATCAGTGTCCGGGTGGTGTCCATCGAGCCGAGCGGGATCGCCCACCTGAAGGGCGAGAAGACCATCGGCGTGGATGGCCGCAATCAGGTCATCACCATCGAAGGTGTCATACGGCCGGAAGATCTTTCGGCCCAGAATACCGTCTCCTCCGCCCGGATCGCCGAATCGGTGATCAGCTACAAGGGCAAGAAGATCGGGCCGGCCAAGGGCATCCTCGGCAGCATCCTCTCCATCTTCTGGCCATGACACGGGCGACGCTTCGACAGCTCGGTGCGCGCGCGGCCCGGTGGCTCGTCCCGGCCGCGCTCCTTCTGGTGTTTCTCGCAACGTCCCTCGCCGCGCAGGCGACGCAGCGGGTCGGCGACCTCACCCAGCCGGCGGGCGTGGTTCCCCGGCGGTTGATCGGCTACGGTATCGTGGTCGGGCTGGAGGGGACGGGCGACAAGTCGTTTGGCTCGGCTAACGGCGGGACCCAGACGGTCCGATCCATCGCCAACGCCCTCCGGCGATTCGGACTCGAGGTGCCGGCCGAACGTTTGCGCCCGCGCAACGTGGCCGCGGTGATCATCACTGCCGAAGCGTCACCCTATCTCAGGGCCGGTGGACGGTTCGAAGTGCAGGTCAGTTCGATCGGCGATGCCACCAGTCTGCGCGGCGGGGTGCTGTGGACTACCCCGCTGGTGACCGACATCGATCAGTCCCCGGTTGCCACGGCGCAGGGACCGTTGCTCCTCGCCGATGAAGATGTCAGGCAGGCCAGCCGGCGGGGCAACTCGGCCCGGATTCCCGCCGGGGGCGTGCTCGAAGTCGAGCCGACTCAGCTCGCCGCGCTCACCCCGCGGCTGCTGCTCCGCTCGCCGGGGCTGGCGGTGGCTCAGCGCGTGGCACAGGCAATCAACGCCGCTCTCGGTGACAGCACCGTGGCCAGGGTGGAAGATCCAGGTGCGATTGTCCTCAACCCCGGGACCCGGGGCGCCGATAACCTGATTGGACTCCTCGCCATCGTGGACACGATCGCGGTCCGAATGGCACCCGAAGCGCGCATCGTCATTGATGCTCGGAGCGGGACGGTGGTGACCGGAGGCACCGTGCGAGTCGGGGCCGCCACAGTAAGTCACCATGGATACACCCTCCGGATTGGCGGGCCGGTACCGGCGGCCGGGGTGGCTGATTCGACTGACGGCGCCCGGCGCACCAGCGGGGTGGAGGGACTGCTTGCCGTCACCGAAGGGGCGACGGTGCAGGAGGTCGCGGCAGGACTGCATGCGGCAGGCGCCCGACCGCAGGAGATCGCCGCGATGTTTTCAGCCCTGCGCGAAGTGGGCGCCCTCGGGGCGGAGCTGGTCGTCCGATGACCGGGCCGACGAAACCGATCTCCCGCTCCACCGAGGCACCGGGCGGCGGGATGGACAAGCAACACGCCAAGCTGCATCAGGCGGCCCAGGATCTGGAAGGCATCTTCATCGGGGAACTGTTCAAGGCCATGCGCGCGACAGTGCCGGATGACGGCCTCCTGTCGCAGACACCGGGACAGGACCTGTTTCAGGGTTTGATGGACGACCGTATCGCGTCGCTGCAGGCCGAGCGGTCCAGGGGAGGACTGAGCGAGTCGTTGTACCGTCAGCTGAGCCGGCGTCTCCCAGATGCCGTTCAGCCCTAGGAGACGCATGAAATCCCCGCACGGATATCAGGAGTTCATTGCTGCCGAGCCCAGCACGACGGAACGTTTCGCCGATCTGGCAGACGCCCTGCTGTATGAGGCCGGCGTGATCGAGGAGCTGCGTCAGGCCCTGCTGCGCCAGCGGGCCGGGGTCGCGGCGGATGATACCGACCTGGTGGAATCCGCGATCCACGCGATGGGCCGGACCCTGTTGACGCTCGACGAGGCCAAGCGTCGGCGGGCCGCGCTGACAGCGCTCATCGCCGGCGGGGAGGCCGCACCGCTGGAACGCCTGGAGACGCTGTTTGGCGGGCACCTGCCGCGGGAAGTCGAGGAGGCGCGCGCCCTGGTGAAGCGCGTCGCGCTGCAGGCGGCGCAGGATGTCGCCATCAACCAGCACATCCTCAAGCGCGCGCTGGAGTCGGGCGATGTCTTTTTGCAGCGGCTGTTCTCCATGGCCGGGGACCCGGCACCCGGATACCATCGTGGCGAGCACGCCGTCGAGCCGGCTCCGCAGAGCGGCTTGATCCTCAACCGGATGGCCTGACGATGAGCCTGACAAGCCTGCTCAGCATCGCCCGGACCGCCCTGCTGACGCAGCAGAAGGCGATCGATGTGACCGGGCACAACATTGCCAATGCCAACACCCCGGGGTACAGCCGCCAGCGCCTGATGCTGCAGCCGGCTGCGCCGCTGCAGACCGGAATCGGCCAGCTCGGCCGCGGGGTGACGGCGGCCAGCCTCGAGCGATTCCGGGACCAGTACCTCGAGGCAGGCTACCGTCGCGAGAACGGCGATCTCGGCCGCTTCACCAGCCAGAACGATGTCCTGTCCGAAGTCGAGCGCGCCTTCGGTGAACCGTCCGACACCGGGCTCGGCGCCGGACTGGATCAGCTCTTTGCCGCATTCGGCGATCTCGCGAATGACCCGACGAGCTCCAGCGCACGCGCCCTCGCGCGGCACGCGGGCGCCAGTCTCGCACGCAGCTTTCAGGATGCCGATCGCCGCATCACGGAGGCGGCCACGCTGGTGCAGGGAAAGCTCGCCGGCGCGGTCAGCGACATCAACGAGATTGTCAGGCAAGTGGCCCAGCTCAACGCCCAGTTGCAGGGCAATTCCACCGGCGCCCGCGAGGCGCCGGATCTGAAGGACCAGCGTGACGCGCTGGTGGACCAGCTGTCGAGTCTGGCCGGGATCCGCGTCATTCCAAGGGACAACGGTACGATCGGAGTCCTCGTCGGCGACGTGCTCCTCGTCGACGGCACGCAGGCAGCCAGCCTTGAACTCCGCGACCAGGGCAACGGTGTCTTCGCGGTTGGCATTCCCGGGTCCGGCAGGGCGCTGACCTTCCAGTCTGGGGCGGTGGCGGCGCTGACCGAACTGTCCGCGACCACGCTGCCGGCGCTTCGCGCCCAGCTCGATGCCCTCGCGCGGGGCGTGGTGACTGAGGTGAACGCGCTGCATGCCGCCGGGCGCACCCTGACCGGGGCGATGGGCGTCAACTTCTTCGACCCCACCGGGCTTACCGCGGCATCCATGCAGGTGAGCCTCGATGTCCAGCGCTCCACCGACAACATCGCTGCCGGCGCCAGCGGCGCCCCGGGTGACAACGCCGTCGCCTTGTCGATCGCCGCGCTGCGCACCAGTGGTGTCGCCTCGTTCGGCGGTCGGACGCTGGGTGAATCGTACCAGCGGCTGGTGGCGGGCATCGGCGCGCAGGTGCGCGATGCCAGCCGGCAGCAGACCGCCCAGGACGTGCTCGTCTCCCAGGCGGAGGCGCTGCGCAGGAGCGTGAGCGGTGTGTCGATCGACGAGGAGATGACCTCGCTGATTTCGCAGCAGAACGCCTATTCGGCGGCGGCGAGACTGGTGAGTGTGGCCGATGAAATGATGCGGGATGTGCTCGCGATGGTGCGCTAGGGCAGGAAGCCCGGGAAGGCAAAGGACGTGCTGATCCTGAATCGTCGCCAGGGAGAGGCGATCATCATCGAAGGGGGCATCCGCATCGTGGTGCTCTCGAGCGATCGGCGCGGTGCGCGGATCGGAATCGAGGCGCCCCCGGCGGTGAATATCCAGAGGGAGGAACTGGTCTCGCGCATTGCGGAAGAAAACCGTCGCGCCAACGCCCGCTCCACCGGCACCGACTGGCTCACCGCAATTCCGCTGAAAAAGCCGGCTCCTTGACGCGGCCATGCACCGTGCGCACTTGCGTCCAACCGCCTAACCGCCTAACCGCCCAACCGCCCAACCGCCCAATCGCCTAATCGCCTAACCGCCCAATCACCCTACCCCCCGCGCCGCCAAGTCGGCAGCGTCACGATGGCTGCCGTCCCTCCTCGGGGAGACGGGGCGAGTGCCACCTCCCCGCCATGCCGCCGTGCCAGCCAGCGACAGACCGTGAGCCCGATGCCGAGCGCGCCTGGCTGCGTGGTGACGAAAGGCTCGAAGGCGGTCTCCCGCTGATCCGCCGTCATCCCCGGACCGTTATCCTCCAGCCGCAGCTGCACCATGCCCTCCTCCACCGCGGCAGCCAGCACCACGGCACCGTGATGCCCGCGCCCCATGGACTGCTTGGCGTTCATCAACAGGCTCAGGAGCAGGTGGCGCAGCGTGGATTCCTCGCCGCGGACGGGGGGCAGCCCGCCGGGCAGGCGCAATTCGATTGCGATGGCGGGAAGGTTGCGCTGATACCGCTGCAGGTCTGCGACGTACCCGAGCAGATCCTCGACGATGACCGGAGCGGCCTCGCCATTGGTCGGGGCGTAGACTTCACCGAAACTGCCGATCGTCTCGGTGAGGTGCTGCACCGCGTCACTCACCGCCCCGCGGAGCCGGCCCGGCTCCTGGCCGGACAGCAGGTCGGCGTGGGGGTCGACGAGCAGGATCAGGGTCTGCAGCGGACCACGGAGGTCGTGCGCCATGCCCCGCGCCAGGGACGCGACCACGGCCGCGCGATCAGCGCGGATCAGGAGCTCTTCAAACTGTGGTGCGGACTGCAGGTACTGCAGGGCGGGTACAGCGGCAGTAGTCACGGCGCTCTCCCGGGGGCGCCGAACTTTACGCCGACCGGCGCCGATCTGCAAGCTCGCCTGACGGGGACAACCGCGTCCGCCGCTAGACTCGGCGGACCCAGGCGCCGTCGATGATCGGGTCGGCCAGGTGCCGGCGCTGGATGACGGTCAGCATGCTGTCGGTGATGGTGGTGCCGCGAGTCAGCAGCTTGATCCCGGAGCTGGTCAGGAGGTCGGCAGCGAGGACC
>JANOFA010000432.1:0-1092 GCA_031413355.1 Gemmatimonadota bacterium
GCGCCCCGCATCGACCGCCACCGAATCGGTCGCCGCGGCATAGAGGCTGTCCAGTCGCCGGGACAGTTCGGCGTAGTACCCGCTCAGCACCACTTCATCTAGCCATCGCCGCGCGGCATGATCGGCCGCTTCCACCGACCCCCGCTGCCGGAAGAACTGCTCGGCTGCGCGGTATCCCGCCAGCTGGGCGAAACTCTCGTTGAACGGTGTGGCACTCTTCACATACAGCGTGTTGTGCGAGATCTCATGCATGACCGTCGCCACCAGCTCGACCGAGTCTTCGCTCATTGCCGTCGAATAGAGCGGATCGTTGAACCAGCCCAGGGTGGAGAACGCGCCCGCCGGACGGAGGTAGACGTCGTACCCGCGCGCTTCGAGCCGGGCGGATTCCTTCCGCGCCATCTTCGGGTCGAAGAATCCCTTGTAGGGAATCCGGCCGACGATCGGGTACTTCCAGGTGTGGGGGCAGAGGCAGTTCCGCGGGCTGGCGGAGAGGACCAGCAGGAGCGTATCCCGTCCGACGTCGGCATAGGTGGTGTAGGTCTTCGCCGCCTTGAAGCCGAGGGTTGCGGCGAAGTCCCTGGCATCCAGCACCAGCTGGAGCGACTGCCGCGTGGCCGGCGACGTTGCGGGATCCAGCAGGATCCTGGCGATCGGCTTGCGGGCCTCGAGGATCACGGTCTGCTCGATGCCGGCCCGGGTGAGGTAGCGCACATCCTCGCTCGCGACGTAGGCCGTCCCGTATCCTGCGATCAGCGCGCCTGCGAGTATCAGGAGGATCATTCCGCCCCGTCGACGCATCAGATGGTGAACCGGAGGCCCATCCGGTGAACTTGGTTACCTAGCCGGGTCCGGCGCTGCCAGGCGTAGTCGATGTTGAACCGGCTGAGGACAATACCGCCGCCGACCGACCACTCCTTCTGGCCGGCGCCCTCGGGCGGAGCGCCATACCCGGCGCGCGCCACCAAACCGACCTTCCCCAGCACCGCCCCACCCTCCAGACCGATGATCGTGCGCCTAGGGGCGCGGTCGGTCCAGATCACTTCCATTGTCGTCAGCAGGCGGGCGGAGGACTGCGGATCGACAAAATTG
>JANOFA010000433.1:0-2150 GCA_031413355.1 Gemmatimonadota bacterium
AGGCGCGTCAGGCGGTCAACCGGTTCACCCTGATCCACTCGGTGGACCGACTCGACCTTGCGGCGGAGCTGGACCGCCGAGCCGCGGCTGGCACCCGGCAGCCCATCCTGCTGCAGGTGAACTGCTCCGCGGAGCCGCAGAAGGGCGGAGTGGAACCGGCCAACCTTTCGGCGCTGGTGGATGCGGTGGTGTCGTTGGAACGGATCGAGCTGCGTGGCCTGATGACCATGGCCGCGTTCACCGAGGATGAAGACCGGCAGCGTGCCGCATTTCGCCAGTTGCGCGAGCTTCGCGAGGCGGAGCAACGGCGCGGCCTGAGACTGCCGGAGCTGTCGATGGGGATGTCGGGGGACTATCTCGTGGCGGTGGAAGAAGGTGCCACGATGGTCCGGTTGGGGACCCTGCTGTTTGGAGAACGCGGCTTATGACAGATGACGTGTTCCACCTGATGCCCAACGATGTGCGGGCGCAGGAATTCCAGCGCACCTTCCGCGGGTACGATCCGGCACAGGTCGATGAATTCCGTGGCCGGGTGGCGGAAGAGCTCGACCGGGCCCTGCGCGAGCGGGCCAAGCTGGAAGAGCGCCTGGCAGGTTTTCAGGAGCAGCTGCGGGCCTTCCGCGACCGCGAGCGTGCCATGAATGAAGCCCTCCTGGTGGCCCAGCAGCTTCGGGTCGCGGCGCAGGAGCAGGCGGAGCGTGAATCCGAGGTCATCCTGCGGGAGGCGCGGGCGGATGCGCTGCGTATGCTGGATACCGCGCAGAACGAGGAGCGCCAGATCCGCGAACGGTTCGAGCAGCTCAACCGTCAGTTCGCCGCCTATCTCTCGAACTTCCGCGCGCTGCTGGAACGCCAGCTGGGTGAGATCGACGGGCTCCAGGCACACGCGTCAATCACTCACCAGGTCCAGACCGAGCTCCTTCTCAAGCGACACGCATGACCGTGACCGATCTGTTCGACCGGATCCAGCAGGCCGCGGCGGTTGTCCGCGGCCGCACTGCATTGACCCCCGAAGTCGGCATCATCCTCGGTACCGGCCTCGGAGGTCTGGTGCGCGAGATCAAGGCCGAGGCGGTCATCCCCTACGAGGAGATTCCCGGCTTCCCGCTGTCGACCGTCGAGAGTCACGCCGGCCGCCTCATCATCGGCACGCTCGGCGGTCGTTCGGTCGTGGCCATGCAGGGGCGGTTCCACCGTTACGAGGGCTACTCGCTCCAGGAGGTCACCTTTCCGGTGCGGGTGATGGGTGCGCTCGGCGCCAAGGCGCTGATGGTGACGAACGTCTCCGGCGGGATGCATCCGCTGTGGGCGCCGGGAGACCTCGTGCTCCTCGCCGATCACATCAACCTGCTCGGGGACAACCCACTCATCGGCCGGAATGATGACCGCCTCGGGCCGCGCTTCCCCGACATGTCGGATCCCTACGATCCCGGGTATCGTGCCATCGCCCGCGGGCTCGCGGTGGAGCAGGGGGTGATGCTCCGCGAAGGGGTCTATGTCGCCGTCACCGGTCCCTGTCTTGAGACCCGGGCGGAGTACCGCATGCTGCGCGGGATGGGCGCCGACCTGGTTGGCATGTCCACCGTTCCCGAGGTGATCGTCGCGGTGCATCAGGGCATGAAGGTCGTCGGCATGTCCATCATCACCGACCAGTGCCTTCCCGATGCGCTCGTGCCGGCCAAGCTGGAACACATCCTGGCGGTTGCGGGCAAGGCGGAGCCGCACCTCACACGACTCGTCACTGCACTGGTGCCTCGTCTCACGACATGACCTACCAGCCCTGGCCAGACGGGGGCGCTGATCGGCTGGAGCAGGAACTGCTCATCAAGTGGGAAGCCGAGCAGCTCTTCCAGCGCACCCTTGACGTCACCCGGCAGGGGCCGCCCTTCGTCTTCTTCGAAGGACCGCCGACCGCCAACGGCAAGCCCGGCATCCATCACGTCTTTTCCCGGACCATCAAGGACCTGATCTGCCGTTTCCAGGCGATGCAGGGCCGGTCGGTCACGCGCATCGCAGGCTGGGATACCCACGGACTGCCGGTCGAGATCGAGGTGGAGAAGCAGCTCAAGCTCAACGGCAAGAAGGCGATCGAGGAGTTCGGGGTCGAGGCATTCAACCGGCTGTGCCGCGAAAGCGTGTTTACCTACAAG
>JANOFA010000434.1:0-1657 GCA_031413355.1 Gemmatimonadota bacterium
CACAATCCCGCCCTGCTCGAGCCACGCCAGCATTGAACGGGAGAAGCCGGGGGTCATGCTGATGTTGAACCCGCCGTATCCGGTGAGATAGGCTGGCGCGGAGCCGTCGCGCCTGAGGTCGGCCCGGTGCACCAGGAACATTGTGACGGGGGTGCCATCCCTGGACGGGTAGGTCACCTGCTGCGCCGCGAACTGCTCCGGCTGAATGTCGGCCTCCACCCGGCGCCACAGTGTGGTGACTCCTGTCCCAAGGTCGACGCGATAGACGCTCGGCGGCACGGTGTATGACGAGAAGCCGTAGAACAGCTCCATCCCGTCCGGCTCGGCCCCCCAGCCAAAGACACTGCCGATCGTGGGAAGCACCAGCTCCGTCCGGCTGGTGCCGTCGAGCGCGGCCAGCTGCAGTCGTGAGGTGGCGCGCTCCAGGTAGCTCAGCGCCAGCCGGGTCCGGGTGATCATCACGCCATCGAGCACCGCATCGGTCCGCGTCGCCACGATCTCGCGCCAGCCGGCCTGCCCCGGTGAGCACGGGTCCACCACAAAGAGCCGATAGTTAGGCGCCTCGAGGTTGGTCCTGATGTACAGCTGGTCGCCGACCACCTGCCCGTCGAACGAAAACGGCAGGTCCCGTACCACCGGTACCAGCGGTCCGCCCACCGAACGATCCTGGAGGTAGAGGTCCGTCTGATCGAAGGTGCGGGCTACCGTGACGACCAGCCAACGGCCGTCAGGAGAGAGCCCCACGCCGGGCCAGTGTTCCTTTTCCATCGGTTTGAAGACGAGCGCATCAAGACTGGCATCGGTTCCGAGCTGATGCAGGTAGACCGAGCGATGGTACTGCTCCTCTCCCTCGGGGATGCTTCCCGTCGCGGGATAGCGGGTGTAATAGAAGGCGCTGTTGTCGGGCAGCCAGGCCAGATCACAGGCCCGCGTACCGGCGATCGCCTCACCAAGGTCACGGCCGCTGGCGACGTCCATGACCCGCAATACGCTCTCCTCGCTGCCGTCGTCCGAGAGGCCATACGCCAGCAGCGCACCATCCTCGCTGGGGTGCGTCCAGTCGAGCGCCGTCGTTCCCTCGGTACTCAGCGTGTTGGGATCGAGCAGCGCCCGGTCCTCGCCCGCGACACCGTCGCGGACATAGAGCACGGGCTGGTTCTGGCTACCATCGCGCCGCTCGTAGAAATAGCGTCCCCGCGCTGGCGTCGGCGTGCTCAGCGCCCCGATCGTGAGCAGCTGCGCCAGCCGGTCGCGAATCGCACCGCGCCCCGGCACCGCGCCGAGGTACGCCTCCGTCAGCCCATTTTGCGCCACCGTCCACGCCCGTACCTCGTCGCTGTCGCCATCCTCCAGCCAGCGGTACGGATCGGGCACCGGCACGCCGTGGAGCGTGTCGACGATCGGGTCGGTGCGGGAGGTCGGATAGCTGGGGCGAGGCATCGGGCTCATGGATGGCGCAGTGGGTCGGATGGAGGCGGTAGGCGCTGGGCGCGAGGCGGAACGCTGAATGCTTCTCACCAACAGCCAACGGCTGATATCAGCTGGGGGTAACCTGGCATTGGTATTCCCGGGAGCCGGATCTGCTCGCCGGCGAGCCGCTGGGTGACCGTACAATGGGGAGACTCGTGCCGCTGGCGTGGCCGCACGATGGTCATAC
>JANOFA010000435.1:0-2005 GCA_031413355.1 Gemmatimonadota bacterium
CTGCGCGGGCGTCTTCACCTGCGCCAGCAGCACCTCGAGCGCGGCGGTTTCCTGCGGATCGACCGCCGGTCGTTTCTTCCGTGCCATATCCCCTCCTCGGTCCATAGGATATGGCTCATACACAAAGTTTCGTACAGTCCCGCTGAACGCTGACAACTGACGGCTGAACGCTGTGTGGGATCATTCCCTACTCCCTACTGCCCACCGCGTATCATCCCCTGCCTGATCGCTTCGGCTATCTGGAGCAGGGCATGCACGCCCGCGGAATCGTTCCTCTCGAGCGGATCCGGCGGGTCGCGGTAGGCGGCCATCGTCCGGAGATGAATAAGCCGGCGTTGCGCGGCCCGGGACTCCGCGGTGTCGCCAGGCTTTGCCGCGAGGCGCTGGGTGGCGGGTACGTCGAGGTAGTTGAGCGCCTTCGCGGTGGATTCCGGTTTGCGTGTGCCGCTCCGCAGCTGGGCAAAGTAGATCGCCGCCCTGGCGGCATGGGCGAACTGGCGCCGCTCGAGCTCGGCGCGTCGTTTGCGTTCCGCGCGGACTCCAGCGGTGCGGCTCAGGCGCAGGGTATCCGCGGCAGCGCCACTCGTCTCGTGCATGCCAGTAAAGTCGTTGGCGACGGAGCGAAAGCGGAGCAGGGCGTCGAGCAGATGCCCATCCGCTTCCAGCGCCCGGGCGGAGCGGACCTCCGCTTGGTACATGGAATCCGCCAGCCGTACGTCGACCGGCAGCAGTCCGGACCGCATGGCCTGCAGCTCCATCCACCCCAGCGCCAGTGCCAGCACCGGCTCTGCGGGCCAGCTATGGGGACCGGGGTAGGCGACGATGCGGTGCGGCCAGTGCAGCTTGTCGAGGGTGCCGTCGAGCCGCATGACCTCGTCGTAGTTGTAGTCGGTGATCCCCGCGCCACCGAAGAAGGCGAACGACGGGCCGTCGCTCCCTGCAGGTGCCGGTGTGCGTGCCAGGCGTGGCAATCCCGCTCCGAACCCGATCACGCCGGCGACATGCCCGGCGAGCTCGGCGCCGAATTCCCATCCGGCCCGGGCCGTCCCGGAAAAGCCGATAAGGTAGATGCGGCGCTCGTCGAGGGACAAGTCCTGCTGTGCGTCGGCCAGCATGGCGTTGAGAGCAGCACGGTTGGGATCGACGGCTTCGTCGCTCCGGGTGTTGTAGGAGCTCAGGACGATGTAGCCGTAGCGTTCGGCGCTCTGCCGCACCAGGGCGAGCGGGTTCAGGGCCCGACCCCGAGGATCCATGAGCAGCAGCAGGGGCCACCGTCGGGCGGGGGTATAGCGGGAGGGGAGGTAGACGGCGTAGCGCTGCTGCCGGTCGACGCGGCTGACCACCTGCTGAACCACTTCGCCCCGCGGATACCGCACGATGGCCGGGCTTGGGGTTAGGACGGTGTCGGCCTGCGCCGTCAGGGGAGACAGCGGTGGACCGGCGAGCGCGGCGAGCGCGGCGAGGGCGGCGTACCATGCGCTCCGGATTCGGCGTTTCGTATGCAGCATCCAGCGTTCAGCCGTCAGTCAGGGGAAGGGCAGCGCGTCGCAACGCACGACCGGGGGAGACGTCACCGCCCTCCGTCGATTCACAACCGACCGCTCCCGCATGTGACACACTGACGGCCATGCACCGGCTTCAGATACCAACACACGGATACGCCAGCCTCCCATCGTGGGTCGACAGTTTCCCCCAACGCCGCTCCCGGCTTATATTCCCGCCCCTTCCCGGCTGGGTAGCTCAGTTGGTAGAGCAGCGGACTGAAAATCCGCGTGTCGGGGGTTCAATTCCCTCCCCAGCCACTGCGAAACACCAAGCCCTCCCAGGATGGGGAGGGTTTTGTGCTACACGGAGCATGCCCTCGCCCGGTGGGCTCGGGTCAATTCCCTCCCCAGCCACTGCGAAACACCAAGCCCTCCCAGGATGGGGAGGGTTTTGTGCTACACGGAGCATGCCCTCGCCCTCCGGGCTCGGGTCAATTCCCTCCCCAGCCACTGCGAAACAC
>JANOFA010000436.1:0-1828 GCA_031413355.1 Gemmatimonadota bacterium
CGCGCCATCAAGGCATTCCTCACCGAATCCGGCTATGTCGCGGAGATCGCCACCGACGCCGAGAGCGCGCTGACTCTGCTGCCCAAGCTGCATCCCGATGTCGTCTTCACCGATTTCCGGCTGCCGGGCATGGACGGCCTAGAGCTCTTGCGGCGCATCCGGGAGTTCGACCCGACCGTCAGCGTCGTGATGATGACCGCGTTCGGCTCCATCGAAGGCGCCGTCGCCGCCCTCAAGCTGGGCGCACTCGACTATATCAAGAAGCCGGTGGACCTTGACGAGATCAAATTGCTGGCCGACCGGGCCCGTGAAACCTCGCAACTGAAGCAGGAACTGTCGTACTACCGCCGGCGCCAGACTCGGGGCGACTCCTTCGCCGACGTGATGGGCCGTTCGCCGGTGATGCAGGCCGTGCTGGAACAGGCCCGCCAGGTCGCCGCGCTCAGCGACACGCCACCGGTGCTGATCACCGGCGAGACGGGAACCGGCAAGGGACTCGTCGCCCGCACCCTGCATACCTCGGGGCCGCGGGCCGGCAAGCCGTTCATCGACGTGAACTGCACTGCGTTGCCGGCCGCGCTGATGGAGGCGGAACTGTTCGGCTACGAGCGCGGCGCGTTCACCGACGCGAAGGAGTCGAAGCTCGGGCTGTTCGAGGCCGCCGAGGGCGGCTTCATCTTCCTGGACGAAATCGGCGATGTGGAGCTGGCGCTGCAGGGCAAGCTGCTGCGCGCCATCGAAGACCGGGTGGTGCGCCGGGTCGGCGGCATCCGCGATCGCAAGATCGACGTGCGCATCGTCTCGGCGACGAACCGGGACCTCGAACGGGAGGTCGAGCGGGATCAGTTCCGTCGCGATCTGTACTTCCGGCTTGCCGTCATCCTGTTGCGGCTGCCCCCGCTGCGTGAACGGGGCGATGATGTCCTGCTGCTGGCCGATCACTACCTCCATCGGCTCGCCGCGAAGTACGGCAAGGATGTGCGCCGCATCAGTGCCGAGGCACAGCAGCAGATGCTGAACTATCCCTGGCCGGGAAACGTGCGAGAGCTCAGTCATGTCATCGAACGTGCGGTCCTGTGGAGCCGGGGGCAGGAGCTGACCCCCGAGCACCTCGCGCTGACCCAGCCCGGTGGCGCGGTGGCCCGGCGGTCGGACGGTGTCGCGCAGCACGACGAGCGTGCGCCGATCCCTGCCACGGCACCCGGCGCCGAGCCGCCAAGCCGGCCCGCCGCCGAGCAGGCGCCGCCGGAAGGCATGACGCTGGATCAATGGGAACGGACCCTGCTCGAACGTGCCCTCGCGGAATCCGCCGGCAACCAGACCCGCGCCGCGCAGCGGCTCGGCATCTCCCGCGACACCCTCCGCTACCGGATGAAGAAGCACGGCCTCAGCCCGGGGTGAGTGGGTGGGGGATTTCCCCCACCCAGCACCGAAGCCCCAATCGAGCCCGGGCAAGCCCTCCACCCCATGAGCACCGTTGAACTGCAAACCGGGAAATGACTTAGGCAATCGCGACATACCGACCTGCCGTTCGGCACGCCGCGTGCTTCTTTGGGGGCGTCGTCGGAGAGAAACAGGCTCCGACTGGGTGGAAACACCCAGACCAATGCCGCGGGTCACCCCGACCCGCACGAACATCACCTCAGCAGGAGCACCACATGACCTGGACCAAGCCCGAGGCCGAAGTCGTTGCGGTCACCATGGAAGTCACCGCGTACGTCGCGACCCTTTAAGGTCGTCTAATGGAAGCGGGGGGGGGGGGTGGGGGGGCCCCGGGGGGTTTTTTTTTGTTTGGTTAAGGCGAGGGCGGGGACGGGGGGGGGGGGGG
>JANOFA010000437.1:0-1771 GCA_031413355.1 Gemmatimonadota bacterium
CCGTTGTGGTGTGCGCCCTCCACCGGGATATTGCTGCATGCGTCTTTCCCTCCTGCTGCTCACCGCGCTCGCCGCGGTCCCGCTGCACGCCCAGTCGGATACGCTCACCGGATACGCACCGCCCACCGCCGGGCGGGAGCGCACGCTGGAACGCCTGCTGCGTTCCCTGGGCGACACCGCCGTTGCCCGCCGGCACTCGCGGTTCCTTTCGGCCGAGGCCCATGTGGCCGGGACGCCGGCGCAGCAGCGCACCGCGCGCTACGTACTGGAGCAGATGCGCGCCTACGGCCTGGACACCAGTCGCACCAATTTTCAGGTGTTCATTCCCTATCCCGAGTCGACCGTCGTCGAGCTGGTGCACCCCGTCGCCCAGCGACTCTCACTCACCGAATCAGCGCTCGCCCAGGATGCAGCGTCTCAAGGGACGATCTGGCCGGCGATGAGTGGTCACGCCGCTCCGGGCGACGTCACCGCACCGCTGATCTACGTGAACTACGGCCTGCCCGAAGACCACCGCCTGCTCGACTCCCTCGGCGTCCAGGTGGCGGGCCGGATCGCCGTCGCCCGCTATGGCCGCAGTTTTCGCGGGATCAAGGCGCGTGAAGCGGAGCAGCATGGGGCCGCCGCCCTGCTGCTCTACTCCGATCCGCAGGACGATGGCTACGTGGTGGGGGATGTCTACCCCGATGGGCCGATGCGTCCCTCCGACGGAGTGCAGCGAGGCAGCATCCTGAACGGCATCGGCGACCCAGCCACTCCCGGCTGGGCCGCGACCCCGGATGCGCGTCGCCTCGCCCCGGCCCAGATGGACCTCCCCCGGATTCCGGTGGTGCCCGTCAGCTATGGGAACGCCGCGCTGCTGCTGCAGCCGATACGGGGCCGAGCGGTGCCCCAGGGCTGGCAGGGCGGCCTGCCGTTTCGCTATCACCTCGGCGATGACGAGACGACGGCGCGTGTCGCGCTTTGGCGCGAGCCGGACAGTCTGGGGTGGAAGAGGATCACCAATACCGCCGGAGTGCTGAAGGGCAGCCAATGGCCTGATGAGCTGGTCATCGTCGGCGGGCACCGCGACGCGTGGGGACCGGGCGCGGTGGACAATGTCAGCGGTGTGACCAGCATCCTGGAGGCGGCCCGCATGCTTGCGGCGGCCGCGGGGAAGGGCTATCGGCCGAGGCGGACGATTGTCTTCGCGACGTGGGATGCGGAGGAGTGGGGCATCATCGGTTCCACCGAATGGGTCGAGGCGCAGGAGGAGCGACTGGCCGCGCATGCGGTGGCGTACCTCAATCTCGATGTCTCGGTGTCGGGGCAGGACTTCGGCGCCAGCGGCACCAGCTCGCTCCATCCGCTGCTGCGCGAGCTGACCCGGCTGGTCGACCAGCCCTACGATTCCACCACCGTGTACGCCAACTGGCGCCGCAAGCGAAACGTGGCCGACACCGCGGACGTGAGCCTCGGCGATCTCGGCGGCGGCAGCGACTTCGCCGGCTTCTACAATCACCTCGGGATCCCCGCTGCCGGCTTCGGCTTCGGTGGACCGGGCGGTGTCTATCACTCGGCGTACGACAGCTACGACTGGATGCGGCGCTTCGGTGATACTGGGTTTCAGGCGCATGTCACCGCCGGGACGATCGCGGCGCTGTTTCTGTCGCGGCTGGGCAATGCCGACGTGGTGCCCTTCGACTACGGGGTCTACGCCCGCTACCTCGACGGACTGGTCACCCAGGCGGCAAAGCTGGCCGCCCAGCGCAGTGTCACCGCCGACTTCGCG
>JANOFA010000438.1:0-1223 GCA_031413355.1 Gemmatimonadota bacterium
GCCGGCTCGACCGCGTAGGTCTTGAGCTTGGGGAAGCGCTCCTTCAGCACCTCGCTGACACCGGTGAGGTGGCCCCCGGTCCCCACGCCGGTGATCAGGTAGTCGAGTCCCTCGGGGAAGTCCTTCAGGATTTCCCGCGCCGTTGTGGTCCGGTGAATCTCGATGTTGGCCGGATTCTCGAACTGCTGCGGCATCCAGGCGCGCGGCGTCGCGGCGACCAGCTCCTTGGCCCGCTCGATGGCGCCTTTCATCCCCTTTTCCCGCGGCGTGAGGTCCAGTTCTGCCCCGTAGGCGGCCATGATGCGCCGGCGTTCGATCGACATCGACTCCGGCATGACCAGGATCAGCCGGTAGCCCTTCACCGCCGCCGGGATGGCGAGCCCGATCCCGGTGTTGCCCGACGTCGGCTCGATGATCACACTGCCGGCGGTGAGCACCCCGCGCCGCTCGGCGTCCTCGATCATCGCCAATCCAATGCGGTCCTTGATGCTGCCGCCCGGATTGGACCGCTCCAGCTTCAGCCACACTTCGACCTTCGCATCAAACAGCCGGTTCAGCCGCACATGCGGGGTATCGCCGATGGTCTGGAGGATCGATTGGACTTTCATGGTCGGGTGCTCCGGTGAGCGGTCAGCAATCGGCGGTCAGCAATCGGCGGTCAGCAATCGGCGGTCAGCAATCGGCGGTCAGCAATCAGCGATCAGCGATCAGCAATCAGCGATCAGCGATCAGCAATCAGCGATCAGCGATCAGCAATCAGCGATCAGCAATCAGCAATCAGCGATCAGCGATCAGCGGTCAGCGATCAGCAATCAGCGATCAGCGATCAGCAATCAGCGATCAGCGATCAGCAATCAGCAATCAGCGGTCGGCAGTTGGCCATTGGCCAAGGGAATTCACTCATGGTCTCACCGCGTATCCCTACTCCCTGACTCTCAACCGCCCAATCGCCCAACCGCCTACCGCCCACCGCCTGCTCCCTGCCACCTGCCACCTTCAAATATTGTACTCCAGCAACACCTCTTCCGCCGCCCTTGGCCGCTCAATCGTTCCACCATGCGTCACCACCGACCGCGCTGGCACGCTCGGGAAGCAGGCGACACTACGGGCGGAAGAGTTGTCGCTCGCAGAATGGGTGGCGCTGACGAGGCATTACGAAGGTCGTCATGACGAAGATCGCGGCCAACGCGCTACGGAGATGTTCGACGTCGTGGATGAAAATA
>JANOFA010000439.1:0-6479 GCA_031413355.1 Gemmatimonadota bacterium
AGGCGATAGGCGCGGGGTGAATGTTGTCATCCTGAGGGAGCGTAGCGACTGAAGGATCTCTTGAGGTCGAGGGTGAGGTCTGAGCCTGGCTCCGGGGCAAAGAGATCCTTCGCTGCGCTCAGGATGACAGCATGCAGACGGCTGATGGCTGACGGCTGTGAGCTATTTCCCTATGCAAAACCCCGCAAACAACCGATCCAGCACTTCCTCTATATCCACACTCCCGATCAGCGTGTCCAGTGCCCGCACCGCCTCCTGCACTTCATGGGCGGCGAGCACCGCGTCACCACCGTGGGCGAAGTGGGGGACCGCAGCTCGGAGGGCCGCATCCGCCCCCGCGAGCGCCTCACGATGCCGGGCGCGGGTAAGCGCTGGCCCAAGGTCGGCGAGCGCGACACCGGCGGAGAACAGGCGGTGCGCGACCTCGCGTCGAAGCTGGTCAAGGCCCTCACCGGTGATGACAGAGACGGCGAGCCTGTCGCCGGGCGCAGCGCGGAGATCCGACTTTGTCATGACGCGCAGGGTGGCGCGAGGCGCGAGGCGCGAGAGTGACTCTGCCTCGGCCCGCGCCCCGCGCCCAGCGCCTGGGTCCGCGCCATCTTCGCAGACAACGACAAGATCCGCGCCCGCGACATACCTCCGGCTGACCTCCTGCCCCAGCTGGTCAATGCGATCGGCGCTCTCGCCCAGCCCCGCCGTATCCACCAGCCGCACCGGCCAGCCGCAGAAATCCACCGTCGCCTCGATGGCATCGCGCGTGGTCCCCGGCAGCTCCGTCACCAGCGCCCGCTCCCGGCCCAGCAGCGCATTGAAGAGCGACGACTTTCCGGCATTCGGTGGCCCGGCGAGGACGACCAGCGCGCCATTGCGCACCCGCTCCGCCAGCGGCGCGGTAGCAAGCAGCGCGCTCACCTGCGCGGCAACCTTCGCCCGCTCCACCTCCAGCCGCGCCTGCGGGAGCGGACCGTCATCCTCATCGGGGAAGTCCACCTCGTAGGCCAGCAGCGCCCGCAGGCCGATCAGCGATTCCCTGAGCTCCGCGATCCGCCGGGAGAGTCCGCCCTCGAGCTGATGGACGGCGATCCGCGCCTGGGCCGGCGCTTCCGCGTCGACCAGATCCCCCAGCGCCTCGGCCTGCAGCAAATCGAGCTTGCCGTTCATGAGTGCGCGACGGGTGAATTCCCCCGGATGTGCCGGACGAGCCCCGGCGGCTTCGAGCGCGGCGACAAGCTGGGTGGGGACGACAAGTCCGCCATGACTGTGCAGCTCCACCATGTCCTCGCCGGTCTCGCTTCTGGGCCCGGGGAAGACGAGGTAGAGGCCGCGATCGAGTACCGCGCCGTCGGCGGCGCGAAAGGTGGCAAGGCGTGCTTCCCGGGGAGGATCGAGGCGAAAAGAGGGAACGACCCGTGCCGCGATGTCGAACACCCCCTGACCGCTCAGCCGTATCACGGCGACGGCGGAACGACCAGGAGGCGTGGCGAGGGCGACGATAGCGTCCGATAGCATGGTGACCTGGACGGGGGCGCTAGGCGCGGGGCGCGGGGCGGTTGCGCCTACTCCCTCGCGCCTCGCGCCTACTTCTTTTTCGTCTTCACCACCACCGCGGCGACCACCGGCTGCACCTTCATCCGCTCCTTGGCCAGCCACCACTGCTGCGGCACGCTGACCACATTCTGGATGAAGTAGTACAGGTTCAGCCCCGAGGCAAAGGTCAGGAACATCACCGTCATCATCACCGGCAGGAAATAGAGCATCATCTTCGACTGCGGGTTGGGCGGCATCCCCTTCATGCCGACCTTGGTCACCGCGAACATCGAGGCGCCCATCAGCACGGGGATGATGTACAGTGGGTCCTTGAGCGAGAGATCCGGCAGCCACAGGAATGGCTGGCCGCGCAGCTCGATCGAGTTGGCCAGCACGAAGAACAGCGCCAGCATCACCGGCCACGGCAGCATCAGCGGCCAGCAGCCGCTGAAGGGATTGACCCCTTCCCGCTTGTACAGCCCCATCACCTCCTGCTGCAGCTTGCTGGGATCATCCTTGTGCTTGTCCTGCAGCTTCTGCATTTCCGGCTGCAGCGCCTGCATCTTCATGCTGGCGCGCATGCCGCGCTGATTGAGCGGCCAGAGTATGACCCGGATCAGGATGCCGAAGACGATCAGCACCACCCCGTAGGCCAGGTTCAGGTGCGTATGCATCCACACCAGCAGGGTCCGCGCTGCGACCGCCACCGGCCGGATCATGGTGCGGAAGCCGGGCCAGCCATAGGGATTGATGTCGTAGAAGTCGTGCCCGATGGCGTGCAATCGCGGATATTCCATCGGGCCGATGTACAGCCGGTAGTTGAACGCCCCACTCGCCGGCACCGGCAGCGCGAAGGTCACCGCCGCCGCCTTCACCTCCGCCTGGTCAGGGAGGGCACGAAGCATCACGCCGCTCACCGGCGTGTAGCTGGAATCCACCGACAGCAGCGCCGCCACGAAGTACTTCGCCTTGACCGCGGCCCACTCGAACGGTCCCTCCAGCGTCCGCACCTCGCCCACCTCGAGATCACTGAACCGGTTGAGTGAGGACTCATCGGTCTTGGTGACGACGGCGAAATCGTAGTGGTTGGCGTTACTGTCGGCCTCGGTCTGGCGCAGCCCATGGCCCATGTCGACCAGCAGGTGCCCACCCACCGGACCGAGCCCCGTGACCTGCCCCGACACGCCGATGGTGTAATCGTCGGGCAGGAACCGGTAGGTCAGCACGACGGTGACGCCACCCCGGCTCGCCGTGAGCGTGAGGGAATCGGCCTGCAGCACCATCAGCTCCGGCGCACCCTCCGGCCCGGTGAGGCGCGACGCAACCGGGGTAAAGTCCCAATCGGCCAGCGAGAGCGTGTCATTGCCGACGGTGAAGGCGAGCGCGTGGAGCTGCCCGCCAGCGGGGATCAGCTGGGCCAGCTGACCCCGCGCCTGCGGGCTCAGGTCCTTGTAATTGAGAATCGTCGCCTGGGTGATCGCGCCGCCGCGGGTGGAGAGCTCGTACCGATAGAGCGTGGAGGCGACGGTGATCCGCTCCTCCGGCCGCTCGGTCGGGCCCGGGCCGGGACCGACTGCCCGGAGTGAGCCGCCGGCCTCGAGTGGGACGCCCGCGGTGGGCGCCGGCGAGGGGATGACGGTCCGGGTGCTGTCCGCCCGTCCGCCCGCCCGCCCGTCCGTTTTCGGCTTCAGCAGAATGGTGGGCACGAGTGCGATGAGCATCATCAGCACAACAGCCCAGAGTACGCGTCGATCCATGTCTAGTATTGTCGAGTGGTCTTAGGGAACCGGGTCGTAGCCGCCCGGGTGCCACGGATGGCAGCGTGCCAGCCGACGGGCGCCCAGCCACACCCCGCGAAGCGCGCCGTACTGCCGAAGCGCCTCCAGGGTGTACTGCGAGCAGCTCGGCGCGAACCGGCAGCTCGGCGGAAGACCTGGTGAGAGGAACTTCTGGTAGAATCGGACCAGGAGGGTAAGAGCCCAGGTCAACGGCGCCTGGATCCAGCCCCAGGGGGAACGGGGAATAGGGAACAGGGAACCGGTGGGATCGGTGAACGAGTGCGTCGGGCCCGGCGCGGGTTCGGTCATGCGCCCCCCGATCCCGGTTCCCGGTTCCCGGTTCCCGGTCCGAAAATTCCCTGGGTCAAGCCGCCGAGTTCGGTCTGGAGCTCCGCGAACGTCGCCCCGTACGCTTCCTTGCGGATGCGGATGAGCAAGTCGCAGTTCCCCTGCCGGGTCCGGATTTCCCGCCGCCAGATCTCACTCAGCCTTCGCCGCAAACGATTGCGGGCCACCGCGTTGGACTGGAACTTCGGAACGATCAGTCCCATCCGTGGGTGGCCCGCCATGTTGTCGATCCAGATGCACTCGAGAACCCGCGACCGCCGGCGCCGCCCCTTGGTCAGGCAACGGAGACGATCCGCATTGCCCGCCAGCCGGTGCGACTGCAGCAGTCGCTCCGCCGTCAGCTGCTCCCGTGCTTGGAGCCCAGCGACACGGTCAGCTGCTTGCGACCCTTCTTGCGACGGCGCGACAGCGTGGCCCGGCCCCAGCGGTCGGACATCCGCTCCCGGAAGCCATGCTTGGACGAGCGGCGCTTGTTGCGCGGACGATAGGACGGATTCATCAGTCAATTCCCTCAAAATGAGCCCGCAAAACTACCCGGAACCCCCCTCCTCGGTCAAGGTTGACTTTTCCACATCCGGGACCTACAATCGGCTGCCCTTGCAAACGCCTCACCCCTCCCTGAGCAGAATGCAGCAGCAGTCAGCGAAAGACCTCTGGAAGCGGATCCTCGACGAGGCCACTCGTCAGCTTCCGGACAAGGTTGTCCGTGCCTGGCTCGAACCGACTGAAGCGGTGGCGCTGGAAGACGATCGCCTGATCGTCGCCGCGCCGGATGAGTTTGCCGCCAAGTGGAACGAGACCAACCACGCCACCCTCCTCTCCCGCCTGGCGGAAGGGGTGCTTGGGCGTCCCATCAATATCACCTTCCGGGTGCAGGAAGACCGGCAGCGCCGTCCGCAGATGGACTTCTTCGTCACGCCGCCGGTCCCGGTCGCCATGGCGACGCAGAATCCGAGTGCGCAGCCGCTCAACGACCGCTACAGCTTCGAGTCGTTCGTGATCGGCAAGTCGAACCAGCTGGCGGCGGCGGCGGCCAGCGCCGCCGTGGAAGCGCCCGGCAAGACCTACAACCCGCTGTTCATCTACGGCGCCACCGGGCTCGGCAAGACCCACCTGATGCAGGCGATCGCCCACGCGATGCTGCGGCGTCATCCCGAGACCCGGGTGCTGTACGTGAGCGCGGAGCAGTTCATCAACGAGGTGATCGAGGGGATCAGTCGGCGCACCATGCCCGACCTGCGCAAGCGCTACCGCCACGATATCGATCTCTTCCTGGTGGACGACGTGCATTTTCTGGAAGGCAAGGAAGCCACCCAGGAAGAGTTCTTCCACACGTTCAACGCGCTGTACGAAGGCGGCAAGCAGATCGTCCTGACCTCGGACCGTCCGCCCAAGGAGATTCCCGGGCTGGAGGCGCGGCTGATCAGCCGGTTCGAGTGGGGCATGGTGGCCGACATCGGCCAGCCGGATCTGGAGCACCGGATCGCGATCCTGCGCAAGAAGCAGGAGCAGGACCACCTCGAGATGACGATCCCGGACGACGTGCTGCAGTTTATCGCCGAGCATGTGCGTTCGAATGTGCGCGAGCTGGAAGGGTGCATCATCAAGTTGTTGCTCTATGCCTCGCTCAAGCACCGCGAAGTGTCGATCGAGCTGGCCCGGGAAGCACTGGCCGACAAGATTCGTCCCGGCGAGGATTCAGGCGCCAGCCCCAAGACCATGCCGAGCATCGACCGGATCCAGGATGTCGTGGCGCGGCGCTGGGGGGTCACTTCGGAACAGCTCCGCTCCAAGGCCCGGATCAAGACGCTGGTGGTGCCGCGCCAGATCGCCATGTACCTCGCCCGCGATCTCCTGCAGATGCAGCTGATCGAGATCGGGCAGGCCTTTGGCGGACGGGATCACTCGACCGTGATTCACAGCGTGGACAAGGTCCAGCGGCAGATGTCGCGCGACCGCACCTTCCGTGACCGGATCGAAAGCGCGCGCTCGGAGCTGGTTGCACAATAGTTCTCCACGACGCATGTGGGTGATGTGCACCGGGCGTACAACTGGTGGGGTTGAGCACAAAGCGTCCCCGCCCTCCACAGCGGGTCCACAGCCGCAAACGGCGCAACTGGCCGTGATGAATGAGGTTGCCGAGATGGTCCACATATCCAGAGAGCCTACTACTGCTACTAGGTTACATATAACAGGTATTAGTAGCTCTTTCTTGCATCCCCGAGGCACCGGATGAAGTTGACGATCACGCGGGAGCAATTCCAGGAAGGCCTGCAGGCAGTGGCCGCGGCCATTCCCAGCAAGACCACGCTCCCGGTCCTGTCGAATGTGCTGCTCGAGGCCACCAGTGATGGTCTCCGGCTGTCGGGCACCGACCTCGACATCGCCGTCAGTACCACTGTGCCGGCGTCCATCGACCAGGAAGGCGCTATCACGCTCCCGGCCAAGAAGCTCTCCGACCTGGTGCGCGAGATGCCGACGGCGTCCATCCGCCTCACCAGCTCGGGTGAGCAGCGGGCGACGATCGAGTGCGGCCGCGCCAAGTTCAAACTCCTCGGCCTCTCACGCGACGAATTCCCCGCCTTCCCCGCGGTGAAGTTCGACGGCGCCTGGCAGTCCAGGGCTGGCGATGTCCAGAAGCTGGTGTCGCATGTCGCCTTTGCCGCGAGCACCGAGGAGAGCCGTCCGATTCTCAACGGTGTGCTGTGGGAGCTGCGTCCCGAGCGGATGCGGATGGTCGCCACCAACGGGCACCGGCTCGCCCGGATGGATGTGCCCGTCACCGCCGGCATCGGCAAGGGACAGGCCGACCTGATCATTCCGCCC
>JANOFA010000440.1:0-6355 GCA_031413355.1 Gemmatimonadota bacterium
GGTGAGGTCGGCAAACCAGTCGGCAAAGTCCTCGCCGTTGTCCATCTCGCGGATGATCAGTTCGCTCATGATGCCTAGTGTATCGGAAAACGGGCTGAAAGGTTCCAGTCTCAGCAAGAGTGAGAGCAACCTTGGTGCCAGTCGGGCTGCACCGGCCCGCCCGCTGCACCAATCCTAAGGCATTGCGGGAGCATTACTTGGCTGAGGCTGAAATTCGGCTGGCGCCGGGATCCCCCGCCGGACGGGGACACTGTCGCAACGAAAGAGGACGGTAGGCCGGGAAGGCTACACACCTACCGCGATCGCCAGCAGCAGGCCACCGATGCCAAGCAGGACCAGCAGTCCCAGTCGCCAGCTCACGAAGCGGAGCCACTCGTCGTAGCGGACACCGGTTGCGGCGAGCATCGCCATCAGGGCGCCGTTCGTCGGGGTCAGCAGTTCACAGAGGCCGGCGCCATACTGGTAGGCCAGCACGGTGACCTGGCGTGAGAGCCCGAGCAGGTCGGAGAGCGGCACCAGGACCGGCATCGTGAGGACCGCCTGGCCGCTCGTGCTCGGCACTGGCAGGTGGATCAGCGCCTGCATCCCCATCATGCCGACGGCGGAGAGGGCGAGCGGGAGCTGGGCCAGCGGCGCGAAGATGCTCTGGACGATCGTGTCCACGACGTGCCCGTCGCCCAGCACGACATAGATCCCCCGGGCAAAGCCGATCAGGAGCGCGGCGAACGCGAGATCGCGAAATCCGCCGATGAATCCCTCCGCGGTCCCGCTGATCCCCAGTCCGCCAATCAAGCCCGCGGCCGCGCCCATCAGGAAGAAGAGGGCGCTGAACTGCTCGAAATCCCAGCCCCATTGCTGGGCGCCGTAGATGAAAAGACCGAAGGTGACCACGACCGCCAGCAGGATGGCGAGGTCTCTGGGCGAGATGGCCGGCGCTCCGGTCGGTGCGAGCATGCCCACCGCTCCGGGCTCGGCCGGTGTAGCTGAGGCAGCAGGCGCCACGCGCGTCTGGGCGGCGTATCGCATCGTCGCCCAGATCCACAGCACCATGGCCGGGATCAGCAACGCCATCCGGAAACCGAATCCGGACTGGGCCGGCAGCTCCGCCACCTTCTGGGCGATGACCACCTGAAAGGGGTTGACCGGACTGAACGCCGCACCGACTGAAGCGGCTCCGATGCTGATCGCGCAGGCGACCAACGGGGTGTAGCCGAGGCGTCGGGTGAGCAGGAGCAGCACCGGCACGAACGCGATCAGCTCCTCCGACATCTGAATGAGAATGCCGCCAAGCCCGAAGGCAATCGATGCGAGCGGGATGACGAGGGCGGTCTGGTGTCCCAGCCGGTCAACCAGCCAGTGGATGAGGCGGGTCGAGGCGCCGGTGCGTTCGATCACGCCGAACGCGCCGCCGACCAGGAAGACGTAGAAGATCACCGCGCTCGCGTCGGCCATTCCACGCGGAATGGCGACCACCGCCTCGAACGGACCCACCGGTGAGGGATCCACCGTGTGATAGGTGCCGGCGACCACGACCGAGCGGCCGGTCACCGGATCGTCGCGCCGCTCGAACTGGCCGGCGGGCAGTACCGCGGTCAGCAGCGCGGCGATTGCGATGCAGCCGATGAGCAGGACCAGCGGGTGGGGAAAGCGCATGAGTGGCTGGTGGGGCATGAATCCAACTATTGGGCGGAGCACAGCTCCGCCCCTACCGCTATTTCGTCTTGCACTGCGAGGAGAGCGGCGGGGTGCGGTCGCAGGCAATCGACTCGTTCATCCCGCTCGCGAGGGGGCCGCAGGCGGTGTTCTGGGCGGAGCGCTTGGCCTCTTCCTCGGACTCGTGCGAGGCGGTGGCGCAGTTCCGGTGGCCGTTGAACTCGACGCAGACGTTGCACTCCACCTTCTGGGCCGAGACGGTGTTGTAGAGGAGGAGCGCACCGAACCCGACGATGAGCAGGATGGTGATGATGGTGGAGCGTTTCATGGCGGTATCATCGCTCGCTGAGGTCGGGGCTCGTCCGCGGGGTCCCACCGGGCGCTCGGTTCGGGCGGGCAGGGACGCCCGCCCCTACCCGCGACGCACGCGCCCTCCGGGACTCCCGCGATCTCGCCCCTCCCGCGACCGGCTGCTGTGGGTGTCTAAGGCTACCGGGGGCGGCCAGCTCCCGCCAGAGCAGCGCTGGGGGTGTCGAGCGCATCCCAGTCGATGTCGGTGCGGACCCCTTGCCAGACTTCGATGGGTCCGTGGAGCACATGGGTCCCGGCGGATGTGTACCCCAGCCGAACTGCGAATGGCTGGTCCCGCAGTATCGCGAATGCATCACGCTGGATCGGCTGGCTGTTCAGGGCGATGCCGCACCGGCCATCAGGGAAGATCTGCAGCCGAACGGTGAGCCACTGACCCCTTCCAAGAGTCGAGTCAACCGGGAGCTGGACACCGACGAGCCCCCGCGAGACGCCGACACGCATCTTCCCCAGCGGACCCTCGCCATTCGGGTAACCTATCTCGCACTTTCGAGCCGCCGACTCCGGAAAGAAACGCTGCGATCCGCCCGTGAAGTGATCCCAGTTCTTGAGGCGCAGGGAATCGAGACCCCCAACCAGCTCCAGGGTAGCGACCTGGCCCTGCCCGCGGGTGAGTGGAATTGAGATCCGGGCTTCGACACCTAACCCGCCCTCTGCCTTCCAGTGCGCCCGGGTATAGGCTCCGCTGGTGTAGGAGCCGTCGCCCCGATTCCAGAAGCCGCGCACGCCATCAGGGCCGGTGAATAGCTCCGGTCGCGGGTCACCGAATGGGATCCACTGCCCGGTGAGTATTCCGCTCCAATCCTCTCGAAACACGATGCTGTCACTCGGCTCGACGATCGTGAGGGGGAGCGAATCGCGCCTCCACCCGGCGAGATCTGCATGGATCGTCACACGACCGGGTTGGCGGGGCATGGCGTTGCCGAGCGAATCAACCGTCAGGCGCGTCGTGTCGGAGGACGACCAGCGGATCGAGGCCGGCGGGGGGTGACTGCCGCCGTACTGATCCCAGCCATCCAGCGTCAGGCGGAGGCTTCCGCCGACCGGCACAGCGCCGCCGCTCAATCCGGCGATGCGGACCCGATCGAGGTACGGGGTGCGTTTCGCCGAAGGCAGCCAGAGCAGGTGGCTCTGCAATGGCAGGCTTCCCAGACGGACCGGGCGGGCGCGGCCGGGATCGTCGGCCGGGTAGACGGCCAGCTCGGCAGTACCCGCCCCCCCGGGCACAGTCCGCCAAACGGCGAGCCAGCGGTGGTCCGGGCTAAGCGTGGCCGTTATGACTTCGCGGTCCAGCGCGCGGTGCACACCTGTCGCAAGGTCGTAGGCAACCAGAATTCGGACGGCCGAACTGTCGGCGACAATCAGGACCTTCTGGTCACCCGTCCAGCCAACGAACTCCAGCGGATCAATCCCGGGAATCTCGGGGCAGACCGGATCCACACCTCCCTCCTGCGGAATCCAGCAGAAGGTCGGCAGCCGGTCATCCAGGCGGCGGATGAAACCGATCCGCGTACCGTCGGGTGCATAACGTGGTTCCCTGTCGGCCCCACGGCCGCTGGTTAGGGGGCGGACGGTGTGCGTCGCCAGATCCATGACCGCCAGATCGAAGTTGTCGGCCTCCGGGGGGCTCCACTGTGAGGTGTAGAACACGAATGCACTCTGATCCGGTGCCCAGTCAGGATTCCCGTCGTCACCCCGAAATTTGGTGAGCCGGCTGATCACTCGATCCGCGGTGGAGATGTAGATGTCGTAGGTTGTTGAATCGCCAGGGCCAAAGTGCTCTCTGACGAACAGCGCGGACTTTCCGTCGGGTGACGCTTCATATTCGACGGCACCCTTCGCCCCTGAAGGAAGGGTGGCCATGGGGGCATCGTCCGTCTCGAGCGGTACACCCGCCTGCCACGTCTCCAGCCGCAATTCGAGTCGACGCCCCTCGGCCGGGAAGGCCCTGATCGCATTTGGAAGCATCAGCACGGCGTCTGGCATTGTCGGCGTGCGGGCGACTCGAAATGCACCGCCGACCAGGAGCACTACCGCTCCGCCCACCGCGAGCGCGCGACCGGCGGAGCTGAATCGAAGCCGGTTCCATGGTGCCAGGCTGCGAACGAGTCGACCCACGTCTCCGGGCTCGGAGTCAGGACCCAGCAGCTCCGCCGCGATGACCGGCACGCGCCGGGTGTCTCCCCGTGCGCGGCTCTCCGCCAGGTGTCGGGCGAACAGTGCTTCGAGGGCCTGCGTTGCGTTCGCCGCTCGAAAGTGACGGGCCGCGTGCAGCGGGGTCGGGCGACCATCGCGCCGGCTCTCGCACCGCATCCGGCCCAGCGCGAGGTGGGCGGTTCGGATCTCGTTACCCGCGGCCAGGTCCATCACCGCGGCGGCGATCTCGTCGTGGGCCGGAAGCCAGTCTGCTCCGGCTCGTCGGGCGAACCCCTGTTGCTCCAGATGCAGTAATCCTCCCTCGGCGGCTGGCGGGTTGACGCCCGCAGCCTGCTGTGTTTCGTCGCGTGAGAGCGGCGCCCCTGCGACCGCCAGCACCAGGAGAAGCCAGCGTCGCTCCTGGGGAAGGGCCTCAATCCGTGCCTTGAGCGCGCCACCAGCGGTCAATTGCCGGGCAAAGTCAGCGGGGGCGGGGCACTCCCATTGCCCGCCGGCCAGCCGCAGCGATCCTCGATCGAGCGCGAGTTGCAGTGCCTCGAGGACCAGCAGGGGCACGCCATCGGACGCATCGCGCAGCGCGGCGGGCAGGCTCAGGGCCCAGGGCAGATCTGGCAGACTGCCGAGGCTCGTGAGGAGACGAGTGATCTCCGCCTCTGAAAGCGGCGCGAGTTCAATCCTTTGATCGGCAGATTCGTCGGTCGCATCGGCGTAGCGCCCTGCCGTCACGGTAAGAACCGCGCTCGCCTCGAGCCGTTTCACCGTGGCGGCGAGAACCTGGCGGGAGGCGCCATCGAGCCAATGCATGTCATCCAGCAGCAGTACGAATGGTGCTTCGTCGGCGGCGGCGGCGATCAGCTCCTGCAGTGCTGCCGCGCGCCGGCGAAGCGCTTCGTCACCACTTGCCGAGTCAGGCGCGGCGGCGTAGCGGCTGGAGAGTGAGGGGTGGAGGGCGACCAGCGCTCCGGCGGCGGCGGGTGAAATGGCCGCGGTGCCAGGGCGTTCGCTGATCGCCCCCACGAGGGCACCAAGGAACCCGTACGCGATCTCCCGTTCCGCTGGTATCGCGCGCAACGTGACGACGGGGACGCCGAGACCACGGAAGCGCTTCCGAGCTTCGTCGAGGAGGCGGGACTTGCCAAGGCCGGCGGCACCGCTCAGATGCAGATGTACCGCGGTTCCACGACGCGCCCGCTCCCACGCGCCGAGCAGCGCCGCGAACTCGGGTTCCCGCCCGACCAGCTCCGGAAGCAGGCCCGTGGGCGGACTGGCGACGGTCTCCGGGCTGGCACCGGCGATCCTTCCGAGCAAAGCACGAGTGGTGGGTTCCAACTCCCGATCGTCGCTGCGCCATCCTTGCTCCAGGGCCGCTGTTTCGAGCGTGAGTGCCAGGGTATCGCCGCCCGCCACGAGTGTCTCCAGGAGCAATCGCCACGCAGCTTCGTGCCGTGGTGCGGTATCGCGCATGCGACGTGCAAGGGTCTGCGCGTCCCGAATCCTTCCGGCGTGGAGCCACTGGCGGGCGAGCGATTCGCCGGTGCGCAGGAAAACGGTGCGCAGCTGTTCCCGCTCGAGATCGGCCCAGTGTTCGAACTCCGCCCCACCGGGCGCAGCGAAGCCGGTCAGGAAGTCCCCGCCATACACCGCCACAGCCCGCTCCGCATCACCCTCGGCGATGGCCCGGAGGAAATCGTCGCGGTCGAATTGGAGCGGCAGCACCAGGACGATCTCGATACCGCGGCTCAGGATCGCGACGTCGCCGAGCGCCTGGCGGAGATACCAGAGGATCTGCCGGAGGGCGTGGCGTCCCTTGTCGGGAGGCAGGTCGGACCAGAGGAGGTCGAGGAGATGTTCCCGGGTGGCAGTGCGACGAGGGGAGCAGGCGAGATAGACGAGGAGGGCGAGCGGCTTGCCGGCGCCGATGCGCTCCCGCCCGTCCAGGAGGCGCAGCCCGACGCGCCCGAGAGTTTGGAGTTGGGGAAGCGGACCGGCATCATCGGGCATATGCGACACCACACCTCACCGTTCGGCGAACCTGCGCGAGGGGCCAGCGCCGGGGCGCTGTGCCGCATGCCGGGGTCGGCTTCATCCGCCCGACGGACTGGCGCCAAGGTACCGGTCGCCTGACGAGCGGGCAAGCGAGCTCACGCGGGCGCGGCTGCGGCGGGGCCACCGTGCG
>JANOFA010000441.1:0-2746 GCA_031413355.1 Gemmatimonadota bacterium
GCGGTCTGCATCATCGAGGCGATGAAGATCATGAATGAAATCGAATCCGAAGTGACCGGTGTCGTCCGCGAAATCTGTGTCGAGGATTCGCAGCCGGTGGAATTCGGCACCGTCCTCTTCCGGGTCGATCCCAATGGCTGAACCCACCGGCCCCGCGGCGATCCAGCCGCCCTTCAACTTCAAGCAGGCCATTTCGGTGATGGTGCAGCGGAACGGCTCCGACCTGCACCTCAAGGTCGGGCGGCCGCCGACCATCCGGGTCAACGGCGAGTTGGCGGGGCTGGAGATGCAGCCGCTCAAGCCGGAAGACCTGAAGCTGCTGGCGGAGCAGATCATGACGCCGCGGCAGGTCAAGGAGTTCGCCGAGAAGAAGGAGGCAGACTTCGCGATCGGTGTGCCGGGTGTGGGCCGGTTCCGCACCAACATCTACCAGCAGCGCGGCACGCTTGCCTTTGCGTTCCGGGCGATTCCCTACGAAGTCAAGACGGTGCGGGAGCTGGCGCTGCCGGAGGTGCTGGAAGAAATCTCGCTCCGGCCGCGCGGGCTGGTGCTGGTGACCGGCGTGACCGGCTCGGGCAAGTCGACCTCGCTCGCCTCGATGATCAATCACCTCAACCAGAATCGGCGGGTCAACATCATCACGATCGAGGACCCGATCGAGTTCCTCCATCGCGACGTGATGTCGAACATCGCCCAGCGCGAAGTGGGCAGTGACACCCTGACCTTCGGCATGGCGCTGCGCCACGTGCTGCGGCAGGACCCGGACGTGATCCTGATCGGCGAAATCCGCGATCAGGAGACGCTGGACGTCGCCCTCAAGGCGGCCGACACGGGGCACCTGGTCTTCTCGACGCTGCACACCACCGATGCCACCCAGACGATCAACCGGGTCATCTCGTTCTACCCGCCGCACCAGCACCAGGAAATCCGCTCGCTGCTCTCCACCGCGCTCGCCGCCGTGGTCTGCCTGCGGCTGGTGCCGCGCAAGGACGGCCGGGGCCGCGTGGCCGCCGCCGAAGTGCTGATCAATACCGCGGCGGTGGCCGACAATATCCGCGACATCGAGAAGCAGCTCAATATCCCGGACCTCATCTCCGAGGGCGCCGAGGCGTACGGCATGCAGAGCTTCGACCAGTCGCTCATGAAGTGGTATCGGGATGGCGTGATCAGCTACGAGAGCGCCCTGTTCTACTCGACCAACCCCAGTGAGTTCGCCCTGCGCGCCTCCGGTATCAGTTCCGCCTCCGACCGCACCTTCAGTGGCATGAACAGTGGCGGTGCCGGGGCGACGAGTGGCGGCGGCGCGCAGGAAATGCCCAAGGATCTGACGCCCTGATGTTCAAGAAGGTCCTGATCGCCAATCGCGGTGAAATCGCCCTGCGGGTCATTCGTGCCTGCCGCGAGCTCGGCCTCGAAACGGTCGCCGTCTACAGCGAGGCGGATCGCGAGTCGCTCCACGTGCGCTTCGCCGACGACGATGTCTGCATCGGCCCCCCGCCCAGCCGGCTGTCCTACCTCCGCATGCCGCACCTGATCGCCGCCGCGGAAATCACCGGCGCCGACGCCATCCATCCGGGCTACGGGTTCCTGGCCGAGAATGCGGAGTTCGCCGACACCTGCAAGGCGTCCGGCATCGCATTCATCGGTCCGACCGGCGACCAGATCCGCCAGATGGGCGACAAGGCGACGGCCAAGAAACTGGCGCAGGCGGCCGGTGTGCCCACCGTGCCCGGCACGCCCGGCACGATCCAGGATATTGACGAGGCATTGAAGTTCGTCGAGACGATCGGTTTCCCGGTGATCATCAAGGCCACCGCCGGGGGCGGCGGCAAGGGGATGCGGGTCGCGGTGGACGCGGAGCAGTTCGCCCAGAGCTTTTCGCTGGCCCAGAATGAGGCGCTCGCCGCGTTCGGCAACGGCGAAGTCTATGTCGAGCGCTACCTGAGCCGGCCGCGGCACGTCGAGATCCAGGTCATGGGCGACATGCATGGCAAGGTCATCCACTTCGGGGAGCGTGACTGCTCGGTCCAGCGGCGGCACCAGAAGCTGATCGAGGAGAGCCCGAGTCCAGCGCTGAACCAGGAGTTGCGCAGCCGCATGGGCGACGCGGCCGTGATGCTCGCCTCGGCGATCGGGTACGTCGGTGCGGGCACGGTCGAGTTCCTGCTGGATGAGGACGGCAGCTTCTTCTTCATGGAGATGAATACCCGGATCCAGGTGGAGCATCCGGTGACGGAGATGGTGACGAGCTTCGACCTGGTCAAGGAGCAGATCCGGGTGGCCGCTGGCGAGCCGATCAGCTTCCGCGGCGAGGGCGGGCGGCTCCGCGGCCATGCGATCGAGTGCCGCATCAATGCCGAAGACCCCTACCGCAACTTCCAGCCGTGCCCCGGTGTGATCACCGCGTATCATCCCCCCGGTGGACCCGGCGTGCGGCTGGACACCCATGTCTATGCCGGCTACACCGTGCCGCCCTACTACGACTCGCTGCTGGCCAAGGTGATCGTCCACGGCAACAACCGGGCGGAGGCGCTGGCCCGCATGGGGCAGGCGCTCGACGGCTTCATTATCGAGGGTGTGACCACCACGATCCCCTTCCTGGCGCGTATCATCCGCCATCCGGAGTTCGTGGCGGGCGAGGTGGACACCAAATTCCTCGAGCGTCACCCGGAACTGCTCCGCCCCGTCGAATGACGCTGGACGTTGTCTTCACCCCGGCGGGCCTCACCGGGGCTGAGGTCCAGGG
>JANOFA010000442.1:0-2974 GCA_031413355.1 Gemmatimonadota bacterium
TGCTGTTGACCGAGACCTGGATCCGCTCCGCCTTCGAGAAGCCGATGATCCGCTGGAGCAGCGCCTGGCTCTCCTCGCGCGAGAGAATCGGGGCGCTCATGCCTTCCTCCCGGTGTTGATCACATTGATCTGGCGGAAGCGGGCGGGCACCGAACCGTGACTCACGCCATTGCTCTGGCCCGGCTGGCCCTTGCCATCGAAGAAGCTGCCACCCAGCTGGTAACTCGCCTTGCCGCCGATCAGGTCCATGCTGTTCCAGAAGTCGGGGGTGCGTATCTGATAGGCCACGTCCTTGAGCATGCCGACAACCTTGCCGCCCCGGATCTCGTGGAAGACCTGGCCGCCGAACTGGGCGTTGTAGCGCTGCTGGTCGATCGAAAACGAGCCGTCGCCCTCGATGGCGATCCCGCGGTCAGTGGCGGCGATCAGGTCCTCGAAGCTCTGCTCCTTTGGACCCGGCAGCAACGACACATTGGGCATCCGCTGGAACTGCACATCGCTCCAGCCCTGGGAGTACGAACAGCCATGCGAGCGGGTCGGCCGCTTCTGCTGGTCATACCACCACTTGAGCCAGCCGGCCTGCTCCCGCGTCGTCTGGTAGTCGTTGAAGATCCCGCCCTTGATGATGAGGAAGTCGTCCGGTTTCACCCCCTCGTCATCGTAGCCGATCGTCGAGAGCGCGCCTTCCTGGGAGCGATCGCCCTGCACGTTCATCATCGACGGCCCGTACTTGAGCTTGCCCAGCATCTTCTCCGGCGGGGCGATGAAGCTGGTGCCGGCGTAATTCGCCTCGTAGCCCATGGCCCGGTCGAGCTCGGTGGGATGACCGATCGTCTCGTGAATGGTGAGCCAGAGATGCGACGGATGGAGGATCAGATCGTAGCGGCCCACATCGACCGGCTTGGCGCTGAGCTTCTGGGCGGCCTGCTCGGCCCATCCACCGGCACGACCCACCAGATCGCTCGCCAGCACGTACTCCCAGCCTCGTCCCATCGGCGCGATATCCGCGTCCCGGTTCTGGAAGTCCGAGCGGTCGGGGGCGACGGCGGTCGCGGTCAGTGTGGGATAGCTGCGGACAAAGACCTGCGCGATCACCGAGCCATCGGTCGAGGCAAAATTCCGTTCGTCCTTGACCAGAAACAGTGCGCTGTTGACGAACTGCACATTCTTGATCTTGAGCGCCTCGGCATTGGCCCGGAGCAGCAGGTCGGCCTTTTCCTCGACCGAGATGCTCCACGGATCGACCGTGAATGCGCTCTGCCAGCTTACATCCTTGTGCGCCGGTGACGGCAGTAGTTCGACCGCGCGGTCCCGGGCGATGCGATTGGCTTTGGCGATCGCCACCGCCTCCCGCGCGGCGCCGGCCACGCCGGCCTTGGTCAGCGTTTGCGTCGCCGCGAAGCCCCAGGTCCCGTCCACCAGCGCCCGCACGCCGCAGCCCATCGTGTCGGTATCAACCACGTTCTGGATCTGGTGCTCACGGGTGAAGACAAAGTTTTGCCGCTGGCGCCCGACCCGTACATCGGCATAGCCGGCGCCGCTCAGCTTTGCGGCGTTCAGCGCCTCCATGAGCAGTTCCCGGACGGCGGCATCCATCGGCGGGCCGGCGTTCGGCAGCCCGGGCTTCGTGGCGGCCGCAACAGCCTGAGTGAGCCGCGGATCGGCGGCGAGCGCACCGGCGGCGAGGCCGGCCACTTTCAGAAATTCTCGGCGATCGGTCATGGAGCGTTCCAACGTGAAAGTCGGACCTGCAACGGATGGCGATGAACGGGGTGCTGGACTGCTGGAAGCTTGTTTCGCCGGGCCACGAGCCCGGAGCCCGGCGTCGGGAGTGATGACGCAGAAGCCGGAGTCCGCGTTTCATCTCTGGTGGAGGACAACCGAATGTTCCCCCCGATTGGTGCAATGCGCAACTGGACAATACAGCAGATCAGGGTAGGTCGGGCCTCCGTGCCCGACCGCCACGGGGGACAGGGAGCGCCCGCTTCGGGCGGATCCACCGTGGCGGAATGCGGAATCACGATGGCGGGCGCGGAGGCCCGCCCTACCCACTCAGATGTTCACCACCCCCCCGCCGCACCATCCTTCCGCGGATCCGATCCCGCAGCATATCCCTGCGGCAGCCGGAGTATCGCCTGCGCTCCACCGAAGGAGCTCAGCCGTTCGTCGGTGATGTCGTGTCCCAGCGCCCGGAGCGCCGCCCGGACGTCGTCGGGGATGGGTGACTCGAGCGCGACACGGGCGCCGTCGAGATGCCGGAAGCGTGCGGCGTCGATCGCCTGCTGGAGATTCATGCCGAAGATCAGGTGATTCAGCAGGAACTGCACATGGCCCTGTGCCTGCATCCCGCCGCCCATCAGGCCAAAGCTCATGTACGGTGTGTCGGTCGAGCCGTCCGGCCGCTGGGGCGTGCCAGGCCTGGACACAAAAGCCGGAACCAGCGTGTGGAAGGGACGCTTCCCCGGCGCGACGGTGTTGGGCAGACCCGTCTCCAGGGTGAAGCCGGCGCCCCGATTGTGCAGTGCGAAGCCGGTGCCGGGCACCACGACACCGGAGCCGAACAGATCGTAGATGCTGTTGATGAAGGAGACCATGTTGCCGGCGCTGTCGGCGGTGGTGAGGTAGATGGTCTCGCTCGAGACGCGCGCGGGGCCGGGATCAACCTGAACCTGGGCGCGTGAGGGATCCAGCTGACCGCGGCGCTGGTCGATGAAGGGGTCGGAGAGCATCTGACTGGCGGGGATGGTCAGATGATCGGCGTCGCCCACATACCGTGCGAGGTCGGCGTAGGCCAGCTTCTTCGCCTCGACAAGATGATGAAGATAGGGCGCCGAGTTGTGCCCCATCGATTTCAAGTCGTAGGGCTCGAGAATTCGCAGCATCTCGAGCGCGGCGATCCCCTGGTTGTTGGGCGGGAGCTCCCAGACGCGGTATCCCTTGAACGTCACCGAGATCGGAGTGACCCAGGTCGGCT
>JANOFA010000443.1:0-4038 GCA_031413355.1 Gemmatimonadota bacterium
CTCATCGCGCGGCGGGACCGGATCTCGCCGGCGGTGGAAGGCGCGGTGCTGACGGCGCTGGAGAAGCTGCCGGCCGATCGCTTCGCGACGGCCGCCGAGTTCGCGGCGGCACTGGTGAATGTGCATGGCACGACGTCGTACTCCGCGGCGCCACCCGTCGCACTCCGCCAGCGGCGAGGATGGCTGGTGAATGCGGCGGCTGCGGGGGTGATACTCCTCGCTGGAATACTGGTGGGCCGCCGTCTTGCAACTCCTGGGGAGGGAGCCGCTCCCATGATCCGGGCGACGCTCGATCTGGGCGACAGCGCCCGGATCAGGCCCATCGGCAACATCCGGCTGGCAATCTCCCCCGACGGCAGGCGGGTGGCCTTCATCGGCAATGAGGGCGCGGAGGCGGCCCTCTGGGTGCGCGAGTTCGATCAGCCGGAGGCCCGAAGGCTTCCGGATACCAGGGGTGCCTTCGCCCCGTTCTTCTCCCCTGATGGTGAATCGATTGGCTTCTTCACCGCGGCAGGTGGGCCCCCCACGATGAAGATCATTCCCGCCAATGGAGGTGTCGCCCGCGTCGTGGGGCAGGACTCGATCGCCCCCATCGGCGGTGCCGATTGGGGCGATGACGGCCAGATCTACTACACCAACAGCGCCCGTGGCCTTTCCCGCGTTGCCGCGAGTGGCGGGGCCGTCACCCGAATCTCCTCTCCCGATTCCGCCACCGGCGTCAAGGAACACGACTACCCCGATGTCCTCCCCGGGAGCAAGCAGGCGTTCGTCATGCTGTGGAAGGGGTCACTCGTGTCAAATCGGGTGGGTCTGATCGATCTTGCGACCGGAGCGGTGACGGATCTTGGCGAGGGTACCACCGCCCGGTTCCTGCCCCCGGACCGGATCGTTATCGGTGCCGCGGGTGGCCGGCTCCTGGTCGCGGAGTTCGACCGCCGGAACCGTCGGCTCGTCGACGCCCCCGTGCCCATGCTGGAGGACGTCCAGGACGAGCTTTCCAACGGCACGATGCAGTTTGCCGTCGCCGAGAATGGAACCCTGGCGTATCAGGCGCGACGCGGCGGTAATGTCGGCGTTGTCTGGGTCGATCGCTCCGGTGCCATGGCGCCGGTCGACACGACGCTGAAAGGGGTCTTCTCCTCCGTCGCGCTTTCACCGGACGGCAGGCAGATCGCCCTGGCGCAGAGTCTGTCCGGTGGCAGCCAGATCTGGGTCAAGCAGCTCGCGACCGGGACGTTCAGCAGGATCTCATTCGAGCTGAAGGACGCCGATCGGCCGGTCTGGACCCCCGATGGCCGCAACGTGGGCTTCCTCGCCACCCGGAACACGCAACGGACGGCCTGGGTGCGGCGGGCCGATGGCAGTGACAGCGCTCGTGCCGTGGCCGGAAGTACCTCCAATTACGATGAAGTCTGGTTCAGCACGAGCGGCCGGTTCACGCTGCTCCGCTCCGAGGGCTCGGCCCAGGGCAGCCGCCACCTGCTCCTGCTTGAGAATGGGGTGGACAGCGTGCCGCGGATGCTGCTGCAGACGCCGTACGACAACTTCTCGATGACCCTCTCGCCCGACGGGCGCTGGCTGGCCTACGTCTCCGATGAGTCGGGCAGCAGAGAGGTCTATGTACGCCCATTTCCCGACGTCAATTCGGCCAAGTTCCCCATCTCGGTCGGCGGGGGGCTGGAGCCATTGTGGCGGCGGGATGGCGGGGAACTGTTCTTTCGCAATCCCAGCGGCGACATGTACGCCGTCACCGTCGGCCCCGGTCCACAATTCGACCACAGCGCCCCCCGTCTGCTGTTCTCCCGGCCCGGGCTGCTGCTGCAGGATTTCTACCGCAGCTACGACGTGCATCCTGACGGCAAGCGGTTCCTGATGCTCAATGCCGGCGATGGGCAGGCGCGCAGTCTGAGCGTGATCTTCAACTGGCGACCGGAGCCCGGCAAGCTCACGGAGTCACCCCGATGAGCGCGCCCGCCGAGCGCCTCACCGCCGCCCTGTCCGACCGCTACCGCCTCGAGCGGGAGCTGGGGCAGGGGGGGATGGCCACGGTGTACCTCGCCGAAGACCTCAAGCACCACCGAAGAGTGGCGGTGAAGGTACTGCGGCCCGAGCTCGCCGCGACCATGGGCTCCGAGCGCTTTGCGCGTGAGATCGAGGTCGCCGCCCGGCTGGTCCACCCCCACATTCTCGGTCTGCTCGATTCCGGCGATGTGGACGGCTTCTTCTATTATGTGATGCCGTACGTGGAGGGGGAGACCCTGCGCGAGCGTCTGGCCCGTGCCGGCGAGCTGCCGGTGCACGAGGCGGTCCGCCTCCTCGCTGAGATCGCCGATGCGCTGGCCGTCGCCCACAAGGCCGGCGTGGTGCATCGCGACATCAAGCCGGAGAACATCCTGCTGTCGGGCCGGCATGCGATGGTGATGGACTTCGGTGTCGCCAAGGCGGTGACGGAAGCTTCGGGCCGGCAGCAGCTCACCACCGCGGGGGTGGCGTTAGGCACACCGGCCTACATGGCACCGGAACAGGCTACCGCCGACCCGCAACTCGACGGCCGGGTGGACCTCTACGCCCTCGGCATCCTGGCCTACGAGATGCTCACCGGCTATCCGCCGTTCCACGGGCTGAATCCGCAGCAGACGCTGGCGGCGCATGTGACCCAGGTGCCGGCCGCGGTGGGGCAGCGGCGGCCGGGGCTCTCGCCCACGCTCGAGAGCGTGGTGATGCGCTGCCTCGCCAAGCGCCCCGCCGACCGGTTTCAGACCGCCGACGAACTGGTGGCGACGCTCGAGCCGCTGGCCACGCCGAGCGGCGGGATGACGCCGACGCACACGCAGCCGCTGGCGGCGGTGGCGCCGGAGCCACCGGCAACGCGGAGGTGGGGCCCGCCCCTCGTCGCGGCGGCAATCGTCCTCGGCGCAGTCGCAATGATGCTGGCGAGGCGAGGCGACGGCGGATCGCAGCTGATACTGGCAACGACGACCCGACTGACCAGCGCACCCGGCCTCGAGATCCTCCCAGCCATCTCGCCCGACGGGCAGTTCCTGGCCTATGTCGCTGCCACGACATCGGCGGCAAAGATCTTTCTCCAACCCACCGACGGCGGGCGGGCGGTGAACATCACCGACAGCCTGCCCGGCAATCAGCTGTCACCCGACTGGTCTCCCGATGGCCGGCGGCTGGTGTTCGTGTCCTACGATTCCACCGGTGCGAGCATCGTCACGATGCCACCGACCGGTGGCGATGTCCGCCGGCTCCACAGCATCGGCGATGTCCGCCGGCTCCACACCATCGGCGATGGCGATGGCGCGCCCCTGGCGCCAAAGTGGTCGCCTGATGGAAAACGGATCGCCTTTGAACAGGGCGACAGCGTCGTCGTCATGGCGGCCGACGGCAGCGGGCTGACCCTGCTGGCACTGGTCAGCGACGTCCATTCGCTGGTCTGGTCGCCGGATGGCCGCTGGCTTGCCGGCGTGCGGGACAACTCGGATTTCGTCTACGCCAGAGGGGGGTTCGGCAATCTGGCGGCGAGTACGGTGTTCGTGCTGCCCGCTGCCGGTGGCACGCCGATGATGGTGAGCGACTCCACCACGCTCAATGTCTCCCCGGTCTGGCTCCCCGACGGCAGTGCCCTGCTCTACGTCTCCAGCGGCGGCGGGGGCCGGGACATCTACCTCCAGCAGATCGGTCGCGGTGGCCGCGCCAGCGGGAAACTCCGACGGATCACCACCGGGCTCGACGCCCACACCATCGCCCTCTCCCGGGATGGGAAACACCTCGCCTATTCCAAGTACAGCCGCGATCTCAACGTCTGGATGGTCCGTCTGCCCGCGTCGGGGAGCGTGAACGCGCGTGACGCCGTCCCGATCACCCGGGGCAATCAGGCCAGCGAAGTCATACGGCTCTCCCCCGATGGCAAGTGGCTGGTCTACGACTCCGACCTGAACGGCAACGCCGACCTGTTCATCGTGCCGTCAGACGGCGGCACACCGAGACAGCTGACCGATGGCCCAGCCGACGACCTGGCCGCGGACTGGTCTC
>JANOFA010000444.1:0-1033 GCA_031413355.1 Gemmatimonadota bacterium
GAATAATGGACGAAGTCAATCCGGTCGAAGACACCTTCCGGCTCCTGATTGGTCGCGGGCGTCCACGTGATGCCCGGCAACTCCGGTCCGGATTCCCAACTCGATTGGCGTCCAGTTCTGCCCGATAACGGCTGCGCATGACCTGCAAGGCGCGGCGATACACTTCACTTAGCGAGCGAAAGGGCACGCGCCGCGGCTTGACAGGTCCATGCGCATGTTAGCGGGCTGCGCGATTCACTCCGATTGAAGAGCACGATACGGCGTCCGGCGCGAAAGCGCCACATGACCAGCTCCCCTGGGCCGGAACTGTCCCGACACCGCCACGCGGAACGGTGACGCGCCGGGCGGGCCGAGGTCGCGCTGGGCGGCGACAGGGTAAAACAAAAGCGGACGCTAAGGCGATCCGCTGTTGACCCCACCCAAGAACACCGCCCGACCAACTCCGGTCCGGATTCCCAACTCGATTGGCGTCCAGTTCTGCCCGATAACGTCCGCGCATCACCTGCGTGGCGCGGCGAAGAACACGGACCTGTTCGCCAAAGTGAGCTAGTTCTCGAACCGGCGAACGGCTATGCGCGCCACGTCTGGTGCATGCGCTGGTTAGGCTGCTGCGGCTTGGTGCTCATACGCCCGGGTACGGCTCCACGTGCTCAAACGGGAACACTGCCGCGATCCGCTGCAGATCCTTCGTGTTGCGCGACACCAGGATGGCCCCGGCCTCACGGCACGATTGGGCCACAAGAATGTCGAAGACGAAGCTCTTCGGGGTCTGACGCAATTGCAGGCCGTTTTCTTCTCGCAGCCGGCTGAGGGTCTCCCCGAGCACCTCCCAACTCCGCGCCGATGGGGCGAGTACGCGAGCGCGGCGGACATACGGGGCCAACACCTCGTCCTCGAGGGTGCGCCGTTCTCGCGCGTTCGCGGTGCCGGCCCGCAATTCGGCACCCACCACGGCACTGAGATAGAGGCCGGGCGCGACCGAGGCGCAGAACGCGGTGTACGTCTCACGCGCCTTCGGGTCACGACTCGCATC
>JANOFA010000445.1:0-4381 GCA_031413355.1 Gemmatimonadota bacterium
AGGGCTCGGTGGTCTTCCACGACACGCCGTCTCGCAACTATCGCGAGTTCCTGCGCATCTCGACCGCCATCAGTCATCTCCACTTCCTGGTGCAGCACAACGGTGGCGTCTTTCTGCCGCCGTGGGCTGGTGGCGGAGGGACTCGTGTCACCCCGCGATCTGAGCCGGTACGTCCGCCGGCAGGTCGAGGAAGTCGTCTTCGAGCTGGTCGGCTGGTCGGAGGGATACTTCGCCTTCGAGGAGGGGAAGCACGGTAGCTGGCCCACCGAAGCCGATGGTCGCATTCCGACCGGGCAGGTGCTGATGGAGGCGGCTCGGCGCACCGACGAGTGGTCGCGGATCGAGAAGAAGATCGCGCACCTCGGCCTCGTTCCGCGCCTCGCGCCGGTGCTGGACACGGCGGCCCCGCTCGACCTGCTGCCGCCGGAATGGGAGGTGCTCTCGGTCATCGACGGCGAGCGCTCGGTGCGCGATCTCGCCTCCGGGCTTGGTCGGCCGGAATTTGAAGTGGCGCGGACGCTCTTCGGACTCGCGACCGCCGGCATTATCCTGCTGGATGATCCCGCACGTCATGCCCTGGAATCGCTGGGTGATGCCGACCTGCCCATCCTGCTGGGCGAAGTCGACCAGATGCTCAGTGCCGGGGATCCGGCGGCGGCGGTGAGCGCGGCAGATCAGGCGGTCGCGACCCACCCGCAGGAACCACTGGCCCACCTGGCACACGGGCGCGCCCTGCTGGCCGCGGGGCATCATGCCGAAGCCGCCGAGGCGCTGTGGCAGGCGGTGCAGCTCGATCCCGTGTCGGCGCCCGCCCACCGGCTGTTCGGGCTCGCGCTCGCTTCCGTCGGTCGCTTCCGCGAGGCGGCTCAGGTGTGGGAGCAGTGGAAGCGGCTCGGGACCCGGCCGCCGGAGGAAGAGGCGCAGCTGCCCGCCGTCGATCGCGTCCGGCAGGCGGCGCTCACCCTGGATCTCGCCCTGCGAGGATCGCGTGACTGAGGATATCCGCGCGCTCAGCGCCCAGTACGCCGCCGATCCCTCCAGTCTGATCTTTCTCAGGCTGTCCGAGGCGCTGCGTCTGCGGGGCCAGATGGAGGCGGCGTCCAAGGTGGCGGTGCAGGGGCTTACCCGGTACCCCCACCTGCCTGATGCCCACGATCTCTACGCCCGCATCCTGGCCGACCAGAAGGATTACGCCAACGCCTTCGACGAATGGGACACAGTCCTCCGCCTTGTGCCGCAGCATATCGGTGCGCACAAGGGGATCGGGTTTCTCTATTACCGGGCTGGCGAGCCGGAGCGGGCACTGTATCACCTCCGCGTCGCGGCTGCACTTGATCCGACGGACGCAGGATTGCGCCTCGCCGTCGAGCGGGTCGCGGGGGGAGGCGAGATCTGGGATGTGCCGATGCCGGAGGCACCGCCGGAGCGCGCCGCGCGAACCGCCCCGAGCGCCGAGGGCAGTGATCCGTTCGCCGGCCTCGATGGCGCGCGCGACCGGCTGCTGCTGGTCGACGCCGGCGGATTGCGGCTTGGTGGGGGGCTGGTCACCCCGAGTGGCCGCGATGTGAGCGACGACGCCTCGGCCGTCCTTGCCGGAACCACATTCGAGGCGGGCCGGGCAGCGCGGATGCTCGAGCTGGGCGAGTGGACCCATCTCACGATCGAGGGCGCGGAACTGAGCGCCTGCGTACTGAAGCCGACCCCCGATACCAGTCTCCTGGCCGCGATGGATGCCGGCCTCCCGGCGGGTCAACTCGCCTTTCTCGCGGAGCGTGCGGCGAAGACCGCTCGTGCGTGGCTGGAGCGGGTTCGATGAGCGACTACGCACCGCTGCTCGACGCCCTGACCCGGCTCCGCGGTATCCGCGGCGCGATGGTGGTCACGCTGGCTGATGGCCTGCCGGTGGCCGAGTCGCTGATGGGCGGGCTGAAGGGCACCGCCCTTGCCGCCATGGCGGCGACGCTCGCCAGCCGGTCCGCGGATCTCGCCGAGCGCGGAGGGCTTGGGGCACCGCGGTTCCTCCACCTGCAGAGCAGCGACGGTTCCCTGCTCGTGGCACCTGCCGCCCCGGACCTGGTGCTCGTGGCGATGGCTGGCCGGGATGTTCCCCTTGGCCTGCTGCGCCTCGAGATGCTCCGCATGGCCGAGCGGATGGGCTGATGCGGGCCATCGAGCCGTGGGTGGTTGCCCCGCTGGACCGCTTCATGGGAGAGTCGGCGGCTCGCCTGGCACTGCTGATGACGACGTCGGGCCAGGTCCTTGCCCAGCACGGCTTCGTCGGGGCGCTGGACCTCATGTCCGCTGCCGCGCTCGGGTCCGGAATCGTTGCCTCAAGCAGCGAACTCGCCCTGCAGATGCAGTGGCCCGCCTTCCGGGTCATGGCCCACCAGGGAGAACATCAGGCCCACCTGTTGACCTGGTTCGAGACCCCGCGGGGGCGCTGGATTGTCCTGGTGGTCTTTGGCGGCGAAACCAAGGTGGGACTGGTGCAGATGTATCTGGAACAGATGGTGGATGAGCTGGTGGCGGCCACCCCGCCGGAGCCCCGGCACAAACAGGAAGTGCTGGCCGCGGATTTCGAGCGCGAACTCAACGCGAGCCTGCGGGCCCTTTTCGGACGCTAGCGACCATGTCACTCGTCAATTTTACCACCCGCGAAATCACCTGCAAGATCGTCTACTACGGGCCAGGCCGCTCGGGGAAGACGAGCAACCTGCAGTATATCTACGGGCGCGTCCCCGAGGCGCGGCGGGGCCGGATGGTGAGTCTGGCCACCCAGACCGACCGGACCCTCTTCTTTGATTTCCTCCCGCTCGATCTCGGCGTGATCAGCGGGTTCACCACCCGGTTCCAGCTGTACACCGTGCCGGGGCAGGTCTACTACAACGCGACCCGCAAGCTGGTGCTGCAGGGCGCGGACGGGGTCGTGTTCGTGGGAGACAGCCAGGCGCGCCGGCTCGAGGATAACATTGAAAGCCTGCAGAACCTGCAGGCCAATCTCCTTGGGCAGGGGGTCGATGTACGGACGTTCCCGCTGGTGCTGCAGTACAACAAGCAGGATTTGCCGGCGGACCTGATCCTGACCCCTCCCAACATGGATGATGCCCTGAACTTCCGCGGCTACCGGAGCTTTCCGGGCGACGCACTCCGCGGTGCAGGGGTGTTCGAGACGCTGAAGGGGATCTCGGAAATGGTGCTCAAGCGCCTCGCTGCCGGGGGCCACGGGTCAGCATGAGCATCCGGCTCAATCCGCGGTATCGCTTTGACGCCTACGTCGTCGGTGCCGCCAATCGTCTGGCGGCGACGGCGGCGCGCGCGGTCGCGGAATCGCCCGGGGCGGTCTACAACCCGCTGTTCCTCTATGCCAGTTCGGGTCTGGGCAAGACGCACCTCCTGATGGCGATGGGCCATCTGGCCATGGAGGTCAATCCGCAGCTCACCGTGGAATACCTCACGCTGGACGAGTTCATCGAGGCCTTTCATGCGGCGATCGCCGCGGGGCAGGGCGAGGCGTACCGGCGGCGCTACACCGATGTCGGCATGCTGCTGGTGGACGATGTGCAGTTCCTCACGCACCGGCGGGAAATGCAGACCGAATTGCTGCGCCTGACCAACGCGATGCTCACCTCCGGCCGGCAGATCGTCCTGTCGAGCGATCGGCCCCCGGCCGAAATCGAGGCGCTGGACGACCGCCTGATTCAGCGGTTCGCCGGCGGGCTCGTCATCGACATTTCCGCCCCCGACTACGAGACGCGCGTCGCGATCCTCCGCCGCCATGCCGAGGAGCGGAAGGCCGCGTTTGACCCGAGCGTGATCGAGGCGGTGGCCGGGCTGCCGATTGCGAGTATCCGCGAACTGATCGGGGCCCTCAACCGGCTGGTGGCCTACCAGGCCGTGAACGACGCGCCGCTCAACTCGGCGCAGGCCCGAGTGGTGCTGGCGCGGACGATGCCAGCCTCGGTGCGCGGCCCCGCCCCGGTGCTGCCTGACGCGGCTGCGGACGGCGCCCCGGCCGCCGGCGGCGAGACCGAGACCGTGACCGAGCCGGTGCTGCCTGACAGCATCTTCGGGGGCGATGAGTTCAGCAGTTTCCTCTCGGAAATTTCCAGCGCGCTCGCCCGGCAGGTGGAGGCGTGGCGCGGCCACGTGGCGGAAGCCGTGATGCGCTGGCAGGGCGAGGGCTATCGCACGGCGCGGCTGCAGTTACTGCTCGAGGAGGAGTCGCCGCTGGATCCCGATGCGACCCTGCACGACTTCGAGGCCGATATCGCCCGGCTGCAGGAACTCGAGATCGAGGCCCGCGAACTCGATGCCCCCAGCGCGGGGCAGCCGTTGTTCCGCGACCCGGACCGGCTGCAGGAGGCCATTGGCGAAGTGGAGA
>JANOFA010000446.1:0-5383 GCA_031413355.1 Gemmatimonadota bacterium
GTCGTGTCAGCGGACGCAAGCTCGTCGCTCAAGCGACGGCTCGGCCCTGTCGCTGAAGCGACATCACGGTGCTCGGGGGACCGGGGATACTGGGCGGGCAGGCGGGGACGCCTGCCCTACCCAGCTCCTGTGCATCTGTAGCGGCGGGTCTCAGACCCGCCGCAACACCCCACCCCACCGGCAGTCCCGTGGATTTGTGTCGATTCCCCCTCTCCCCGACAGGGGAGAGGGGGCCAGGGGGTGAGGGTGGGGATATCGGCCCTGCTATCTTTCCCCCGTGCCCAACCTCCCCGAGCGGGTCGACCGCGCCGCCATCGAACGAATCATCCAGCGCGCCGCCGAGCTGCAGACCGGCGAACGCGACCTGGACGACGGCCTTACCAGGGACGAGCTGCTCGCCCTCGGCAAGGACGTCGGCATCCCCGAGCGGCACCTGCGCCAGGCGCTGCTTGAGGAACGTTCCCGCACCGAGCTACCCCCCAGCCGCGGCTGGCTCGACCGCGCCATGGGCAGCGCGGTCATCTCGGCGGAGCGAGTGATCGAGGGTGACCAGACGAGCATCGAACAACGGCTGTTGCGGTGGATGGACGACCACGAACTGCTGACGATTCAGCGACAGCAGCCGGGCCGTGTCACCTGGGAACCGGTGCGGGGAATGCAGTCAGTCATCAAGCGCTCCGCCGCAGCTCTCTCCGGCAAGTCTCCCTTCATGCTCTCGTCGGCCCACCTGGTGAGCGCGACCGTCTCGCCGCTCGAGCCGGGCTTCTGCCACGTCGCGTTGTCCGCCGACCTGCGGCCGACGCGGAGCGGCTATGTGGGTGGCATCCTGGGCATCGCCAGCGCGGGGGGAGCCGCGGGCCTCGTCATCGGCCTGCTCTCCCCCTTCGCGTGGGCGGCGCTGCTCCCCGCACCGTTCGTCATCGGGATCGGCCTCGGCATCTCGCGCTCATTCCGCCCCGTCGCCCAGCGCACACTACTCGGATTGGAGCGCGCGCTGGATCATCTCGAGCGCGGTGCGGTCAAGCCGATCCACGCCGTGCCCACCGATGCGGCGGGGCTGATGGGCGCCGTCCTCAGCGAAGTGCGGAAGGCACTGAAGCCGTGAACGAACCGGCGGAAATGGTGATCGGCGTGCTCGGCGCGGGCCTCATGGGCAGCGGCATCGCACAGGCAGCGGCGACCGCCGGGTACCAGACCGTGGTGCGGGACACCGATGACGCCGCCGTCGGCCGGGGAAAGGCGAGCATCACGAAGTCGCTGGCCAAGCTGGTCGAGAAGGGCAAGCTCGCCGCCGCCGACCAGACCGCCGCACTGGAGCGGCTGCACTTCACCACCGAGATCAGCGCGCTGGCGCCCGCCGGCCTCATCATCGAAGCAATCACCGAAGACCTGGCGCTCAAGACCGCGCTTTTCCGCGAGCTGGAGCCGCGGATCGGGGCGACGACCATCTTCGCCTCCAACACCTCGAGCCTCACCATCGCTGCGCTGGCCGCTGCGACGGAGCGGGCCGACCGGGTGATCGGGCTGCACTTCTTCAACCCAGTCCCGCTGATGCCGCTGGTGGAAGTGGTCCGCAGCGTGCAGACCAGCGCCGACACCGTGGCGCGGGCGACGGCCTTTGTGCGCCGGCTGGGCAAGGAGCCGGTCGCGGCCCGTGACAGCTCCGGTTTCATCGTCAATCTCCTGCTGGTGCCCTACATCTTCGATGCGATCCGCGCGCTGGAACATGGCGTCGCCAGCATCTCCGACCTCGACCTGGCGATGCGGCTCGGTGCCGGCCACCCGATGGGCCCGCTCACGCTGGCAGATTTCGTCGGGCTCGACACCCTCGCAAAGATCGGCGACATCATGTTCGAGGAGTATCATGAGAAGCGCTATGCGGCGCCGCCGCTGCTCCGCCGCATGGTCCTCGCCGGCCTGAACGGCCGGAAATCGGGGCATGGGTTCTATGACTACACCGTCGATCCGCCAGTCGCTTCTGCACTGGGGTTGTGAGATGCGCCTCGCCGAGGAGGAGAGAGGTAGAATGGTGAAACCGGGGCTCGTCCACAGGGTCCTTCCGGGCGCTCGGTTCGGGCGGGCGGGGACGCCCGCCCCTACCCACTTATTCCTTTTGAGGCGGGCGGGGGCGCCCGCCGCTACCACCGCGCTTCGCGCCATTCTGCTTTCCGCCCTGCTCCTGGCCGGCTGCCGCCCGACTACCACCCGGCCCTTCTTCGCGCCGGTCACCGGTGCGGCCCAGGCCCAGATCGAGCTGGGGGTGAAGGCGACCACGGCGGAGATTGCCGAAGTGCTGCGCAGCGATTCGCTGCCGGTGAGCCGAGTCGAGGTGCGGGACGGTTTCGTCGAGACCGACTGGTTTGACGCCACCACGAAGCAGAAGGCGACCCGCCGTCCGCTGGGACCCAATGTGGTGCAGGTGCGCGCCTGGATTGATCCGTACCGGACCAGCTTCAGCAAGGTGACGCTCGAGACGGTCTACCGGCCGGTGGCCGACCCGAGCCGGACCAGCCGAGACCTCGAGCAGCAGGTGCCGCTCGACCATCCCGTCGCCATACGGATGAATACCATCCTCAAGGAAATGGCTTCCCTGTACGGGCGCGATAGCTCTGCCACCGTGCCGTGAGCCCGGTCGTCTGACAGGGCGGCCTCCCTCTTCCAGCTTTGCCTCCGCGCGACCTCTGCCTACCTCCATGATGTCGACCTGCCCGAAGCGTATCGCGGTCTGCAATTCGGTGTATCCCGTGCCGTTTCGTTGCCACCGGCTCCGCTCGGGCCTACATTGTGGGTACCCTGACCCCTCCCCCGCCATGAAGACACGCATCGTCCGCATCGGGAATTCCCGTGGTATCCGGATTCCCAAGCCCTTCCTCGAGCAGGCCCGCCTCCGTGAGGACGTGGAGCTTGAAGTCGTGGACAATCGTCTTGTGATCAGCTCCCCCGATCGACCCCGGGCGGGGTGGGAGGCTGCGTTTCGGGCCATGGCGGCGGCCGGCGATGATCAACTGCTGGACGCTCCGACGCCCACTGCCTTTGACCGCTCGGACTGGGAATGGCGATAAGCCGCTTCGAGGTCTATCTGGTGAAACTGGACCCGACCGTGGGGTCGGAGATCCAGAAGACCCGCCCCTGTGTGATCCTCTCCCCCGACGAGATGAATCGGCACCTGCGGACGGTGATCGTGGCTCCCATGACGACGAAGGGCCGCGCGTACCCGACGCGGATCACCTGCCGGTTCCGCGGGAAGCCGGGGCAGATTGCCCTCGACCAGCTCCGCACGGTGGATACTGCCCGGTTCGTCCGGCGGCTGGGCGTCCTGGACAAGTCGGCCCAAGCGGCCCTGCTCCAGACGCTCGGCGAGATGTTCGCACCGTGAACAGCCGGACAAGCGCATGCACCGGACGTGGCACGGGCGTTCGGCTTTACCCCGCTGGCAAGACCCGAGGCGCTGATGGAAATCATGAGGCCAATGCTGTATCGACGACACCGGCACAATGACGCATCGCCTTTCACTGGAGCGGATCGCCGCGGCACCGCGCAGCATCAACCCCGTCTTCCTCGACTCGCCACAGTATCACGCCGAAGTGCTGGATGACCTGCTCGGCTGCCGGCTGGTGGTGAAGGTGGAGAGCCTGAACCCGATCCGGTCGTTCAAGGGACGCGGCGCGGAGCTGGTCCTCTCGGCTGTCGCCCCCGGCAGCCGGCTGGTCTGCGCCAGCGCCGGCAACTTCGGACAGGCGATGGCCTGGTCGAGCCGCGCGCAGGGCGTCTCCCTCACGGTCTACGCCAGCGTCAATGCCAATCCCCTCAAGCTGGAACGGATGCGGGCGCTCGGCGCCGAGGTGCGGTTGCATGGCGAGGATTTCGACGCCGCCAAGCTGGAGGCCAAGCGTGTCGCCGCCGAGTCAGGCGTCCGGATGGTGGAAGACAGCCTGGAGCCCGGCACCGGCGAAGGCGCCGCGACCATTGCCATGGAGCTGCTCCGCTGGCCTGCTCCATTCGATGCCATGCTCGTCTCGCTCGGCAACGGCGCCCTGCTCACCGGCATGGGCCGCTGGGCAAAGGCGCACGCGCCAGCGACCCAGATGATCGGGGTTGCGGCACGGGGCGCGCCATCGATGTACGACTCGTGGAAGGCGGGCCGGCTCGTGTCGCATGAGCGGATCGACACGATCGCCGACGGCATCGGGGTTCGGCTGCCGGTGGCGGAGGCGGTGGCTGACATGACCGGGACGACCGATGATGTCGTGCTGGTCTCCGACGCCGCCATTCTCCAGGCCATGCGGCTGCTGCACCTGCATCTCGGGCTCGTGATAGAACCCTCCGGAGCGGCGGGTGTCGCCGCCATCCTCGAGGACCGTCCCCGGTTCAGCGGCCAGCTCGTGGCGACGGTGCTCTGCGGCGGCAACCTGACGCCGGCGCAGATGCGGGAGTGGCTTGGCGGGCCTCATGGAGGAATGAACGGATGATCGGACGACAGTTCCGGCTCGTTGGCTTGCTGCTCTGCGCTGCGTCCGCGCCACTGCCGGCCCAGGCGCTCAGCGAGCCCACCTACGCGTTGCGCAAGTGCGAAGCGCCGAAAGTGCCGGTCGGCTTTCTGAATGGCGAAGGCATTCTGCAGTATCGCCTGAGCGACAACGGCCGGCCCGATACGACTACCCTCTCGGTGATCGAGGTCAGCCGGATCTCGGCGGCGGGGCTGCGGAGCGCCGCGGCACGGCTGCTCAGCGCCTGCCGGATGAACCTGAGCCAGGCGCATCCGGTTGGCTCATTCCTGGTGCACCAGCCGCTCAGGATCGACTCGGCGACAGTGCTGCTCGCACCGGCCAGGATGGCCCGCGACTCGCTGCCCGGAGTTCCCGACCTGATGCCCGAGGTGATGTTCGCGCTGCCGCTGGAGCCAGCGGACCCGCGACTCGAGGAAAGGCCGCGAACGATCAGCTGTGCGCCACCGCGCATCGCCGGCCAGCCGCTGGGCGGCACCTACCGCACTCAGCAGGAAGCGGAGGCGGCGTTCAATGACTGGGCGAAGCAGCATGGAGGCCGGCTGAAAGCGCGGGTCGTCGTCCTGCCGAACGGCCGGGTGAGCCCGGGCCAGATCCAGGTAGTCGAGAGCACCAATCCCGAAATCAGGGAGGCACTGATCGGCTCCATTGCCTCCTGCCGCTTTGCGCCGGGACGATCGGGCGGCGTGCCCGTAGCCGCCTTTGCGACCGCCGGCACCGCGGTACAGATGGAGACCCGCTGAGTCTCGGGTCGCGGGGATGCGCGGAGCGCCTAGGGAAGCTCTGCACCAGCTCACCGGGAGGGGCGAAGTCGCGGGGGTCCTGAAGGGCGCGTGCGTAGCTGGCCCTGTGACTCCACCGTCCCAACGCAAAGCCGA
>JANOFA010000447.1:0-1705 GCA_031413355.1 Gemmatimonadota bacterium
GGTGAGGTAGGCCAGGACGAGGAGAATGGCCGTCTGGTAGGTGCGATAGAACCGGCCGGCGCGCTCCGGCCACGTCTCCCGGTGCGCCTGAACCGGCTGAGCATCGAGGAAGCGGCTGACATCCGCAGCCAGCGCCGCCGCAGAGGGGTACCGGTCCCCAGCCTCAGGGCTCATGGCCTTTCTCCAGATCGACTGCAGCGGTCGTGGCGCCGGGTCGCTCTCGGACGCCAGATCTCGCAGGATGGCGCCCAGCGAGAAGACATCGCTGCGGGCATCGACCAGGTCGATCTGCCCCGATTGCTGCTCGGGCGCCATGTAGCCCGGCGTCCCGAGGACGGTGCCGGATGCGGTGTCACCCGCAGCGGGGGAGGTCGACGGCGCGGCCCCGGCCACCTCTGGCTGGGCCGCCAGCACCCGGGCGATTCCCCAGTCGAGTACCAGGACTTCCCCGAACTCCCCGATCATGATATTGCCCGGTTTCAGATCGCGGTGGATCACTCCGCGCACATGGGCAAACTCGATCGTCTCGCAGATGCGGAGAAAGCTGCGCAGCCGCTCCGGCAGTGGCCGCCGGTGGGAAAAGTCATCCAGCCGTGCTCCCCGCACGAGCTTCATGACGTAGAACCTGCGGCCATCGCGCAAACTCCCCACGTCATGCACTGCGACAATCCCGGGGTGTTCCAGCCGAGCCAGGATCTGTGCTTCGCGGCGGAACCGGACGTCGGCTGGGCCCTCGGCGAACTCCGGACGGAGCACCTTGAGCGCCACCTCCCGTCCCAGAGCGAGGTCGGTGGCCTGATACACCACCCCCATCCCGCCCCGACCCAGCAGCGGCCCCAGTCGGTAGCGTTCCCCTTCCAGCTCGGGCTCCTCGAGCACCCGCTGGAGGTGACGCAGGGTCTCGCCGGTGATGAGACTCATGCTGCATCCGTTCCGAAGAGTGCGACGGCCTCGTCCTGAAACTCCGCTTCACTGCCACAGAGCTCGCGCAGCCGCTCGAGCAGCAGCACCCGAAGGCGACGCCTGGACCAGGCAAGGTGATTGGTCACCTGGGTCACGGGGATTCCCAACCCTTCGGCGATGGCGCGATAGGTCGGGCGGGCGGCCTCCCCGGCAAGCGCCAGATCGTACTGCCGGAACACTTCGTAGCGGACCTCGTGGCCGTCCGCACGACACTCCAGCGCCAGCGCCGCGATGGCGCCATCGAAGAGCGAGCGCACCCATTCGCGGTCGAAGGCGTGCTCCTCGGGTTGCCCGGCCGGTGGCTCCTCCAGCGCCCTTTCCGCCCCGGCAAAGTCCAGCGACAGATGCACCGCGCCTCCTCCCCGCTTGAGCCGGCCCTCGGCGCGGTGTGCCTTGGCGGCAAACCGATCGAGGCAGAGCCGGAGGAAGGTCCGGAATCGGGCCTGGGCGGGATCGTATTCGCTGAAGAACTCCTGCGCGAGAGCCACGGTGAAGAACTCCTGCACCCAATCCTCCGCATCCGCCGGTTCCAGCCGCCAGCGGAGTCGCAGATGGGCGTACGCCGGTCGCCAGTACGCGGCCACAAGGCTCTCGAATCCGGCCCGGCGCTCCCCCGGGTCCCCGCTGATTACAGCACGCACCAGCGACCCACGCGTTGGTGGGAAGGCAAGCGGTGCGCGGGTGTCCGGCTCGGTGTGCATTGGTTGACAAGGCGCCATCTGGCGAGTGAGCCGGAAAGGTG
>JANOFA010000448.1:0-3177 GCA_031413355.1 Gemmatimonadota bacterium
CCCGGGAACCCCATGTGATGAGCCGGATCATCGCCGTCTGCGACGCCTTCGACGCCCTGCTCGCGCCCCGCCCCGACCGGCCGGGCCTGGAATCCACCGACGCCCTGCTCCACCTGGAGCGGAGTGCGGTGACCCAGTTCGATGGCCGCGTCGTGGGTGCATTCAGCGAGGCCGTCCTCCGGGGCGGGCGCGTGCGCGGCCTCCACTTGACATCACGAGTGATTTAGTCGTATTTCGCATGCCGCGCCCGATTCAGGGCGCCTTCTGCACGAGGCACGCGATGAACGACCCAACCACAATCCCTGCCGTCCCCCCGATCGCATCCCGCGGCTACGCCCGCCCCGACGTGCTGGTCTCGACCGAGTGGGTCGCGGCCCACCTGAACGATGCGAACGTACGCCTGCTGGAATCCAACGAAGACCTGCTGCTCTACGAGACCGGTCACATCCCCGGGGCGGTGAAGATCGACTGGGTGACCGAGCTCAACGATTCACTCACCCGCGACTACCTCGGCCGCGACCGCTTCCAGGCGCTGCTCCGCGCCAAGGGGATCAATCAGGACACCACCGTCGTGCTCTATGGCGACAAGAACAACTGGTGGGCGACCTACGCCTTCTGGGTCTTCCGGCTGTTCGGAATGGACCAGCTGCGACTGATGGACGGTGGCCGGGCGCGCTGGGTCCAGGAGGGTCGGGCCCTCACCACCCAGCTGCCCCGGCATCCGGCGGGCACCTTCGTTTCGGGCGAGCGGAAGGATCACGCCATCCGCGCCTTCCGCGATGAAGTGCTCGTTCATGCACGGAAGCGGGGTCAACTGGTCGATGTCAGGAGCCCTGAGGAGTACAGCGGCGAGCGAATGCACATGCCGGACTACCCCAATGAAGGCGCGTTGCGCGGCGGGCACATCCCGGGTGCGAAGAGCATTCCCTGGGCGCGCGCCGTCAATCCCGACACCCACACCTTTCGCCCCGCCAGTGAGTTGCGCGCGCTGTACCAGGAAGACCAGGGGCTCCGGCCGGAGGATGAGACGATCGCCTATTGCCGCATCGGCGAGCGTTCCTCCCATAGCTGGTTCGCCCTGACCTACCTGCTCGGCTTTCCCAACGTCCGCAACTACGATGGCTCGTGGACCGAGTGGGGCAACGGGGTGGGGCTACCAATCGAAAAATGATCGTCGGCTCACGCAGGGGCGACCCGCCGGGTCGCCCCTGCTAATCGCCCAATCGCCCAATCGCCCAACCGCCTACACGCGCCTGTCGGGCACGGAGGCCCGACCTACCCTGCCAATCGCCCAATCGCCCAATCGCCCAATCGCCCAATCGCCTAATCGCCCATTTCCCCCGCCATCCGCTTGATCCGCCCTACCATCGCTGTGAGCCCGTGCATCCGCGTCATGCCGAGCGCTTCGGTCAGGCCCAGCTGATCGAGGAGGTCGCCGGGCAGTGCCGCGACCTCGCCCGGTGTTGCTCCCTTCAGCCCACGACTGAGCAGGCTCACAAAACCGCGCACGGTCGGGGCTTCGCGCGGCGCGTCGGCGTGGAGCATCACGCCGCCGTCGTGGTGCTCCAGAAACAGGAACACCGGTGACTGGCACTCCGGCACCCGGTTGAGGCCCAGGTCGCGCGCAGCGCGGAAACGCTCCGGCAGATCGGGCAGCTTGTTGGCGTAGTCCAGCAGCAGCTCGAGGCGGGTCTGGGTGTCGGCGCCGCGGAAGCGGCTGATGGTCCGGTCGAGCGTGGTGGGCATGGGTGCAAAATAGGCGGAGGAGCCAACGGACGGCGAATGCGGAATCAATCACTGCCCGGGCCGGACGGATCATGGGCAGCGGCGAAACGCAGATTCGCGCGACGCCGTTCCCCGTTCCCGGTTCCCCGTTCCCGGTTCCCCGTTCCCCGTTCCCGGTTCCCGTTTCCCCGTTTCCCCGTTCCCCGTTCCCCTACCGCCTATCGCCTATCGCCCTTCGCCTATCGCCCTTCGCCTACCGCCTACCGCCTGCTGTCTCCAGTTCCGCCAGCAGGGCGGTGAGGTCGAGCCCATGGGCCCGGGCGACGAATTCGAGCGAGTGGCTGCCGCCACAGCAGCGGTCGATGCCGAGCCGCGCCAGAACAGGCACGGTGTCGGGGAACCGCGTTGCCACGGTGCTCACGGTCATGTCAGGCTGGATGGACAGGTCGTTGGTCATGCGGCAGCTCCCGGTGTTGTTGGCCACGTGCGACCGATCAGCATCATGCGCAGGTGGTGGATGGCGGTCGAAACGATTGCCAGGGTGAACAGGACGGCGCCGGCACGGGTGGTGGTCACATGACCCGTGAGGAGTCCGGTCAGCAGGGCAACGATGCCAAGGCTGCCTCCCGCGACGGCGGTCCAGCCCAGCCTGGCATGCCCCATCATCGGGAGGGTGGGGGTGCCGGCCTGCCCGATCCGGGCGGCGAACCGATGGTGCCAGGTGAGCGTGGGCAGCACCCGGTACGACACGCCGAGCATCAGCGTGACGGCCCAGCCGAGCATGAGCGCCACCACGTAGGCCAGCAGCACACCTGGCTGGCGCAACCCGGTGACTGCGGCGAAAAGTCCGAGGGGGATCGCCGTTGAGAGCGACGCCAGGGCGAGGGTGAGGAAGGCGGTGGCGGGATCGAGTGCGCGCCGTGCGCGTCGCCGGAACCAGCCGAGCCCGAGCCAGCAGAAGAGCAGTCCCGCCGCGGCCATGATCACGATCCCGGCCCACGCCACTGGCGGCAGGGCGGTGATCGCGCCGGCGGCGTAGCACACCACACCGGTGCCGAGCAGGCGCGGCATGGCTCGGTCGCACCAGGGAGGGATCGGTGCGGGGCTGCCGAAGAACATCGGGATCATCCGGCTTCCCAGTCCGAACGTGGTCATCACCACGAAGCCGACGAGCGCCAGATGAAAGTGGGCTGAGATGAGTCTCAGTCGCGGCGTGGACCACCAGCCGAATGCATCGCCGATCCGGGCGCCGGCCACGAACATCGCCAGCCCGAAATTCATGTGGGCGTAGGAGACGTAGATGCCGAGCTGCCGGTTGCGGGGCGCGCGTCGTCGCTGGGACAGGAGGTTCCACGCGTGGCCGAACACGGCGGCAAAGAGCGCCAGCCACCCCAGCGATTGCAGGTGACGCTGGCCCAGCAGCAGCCCGCAGACCAGAAGTCCGACGCCCGC
>JANOFA010000449.1:0-2318 GCA_031413355.1 Gemmatimonadota bacterium
CCGGGGTAGCGCGACCGGAGGCTGTCGACGACCGCCGCCGCCCGCGCGAGGCCACCTGGCCACGGGGCATTCTGGAGATAATCCCAGTGGGTGACATACCCATGGATATCGGTCGTGGCGACGAGCACCACCCGCACCGTATCGGACGGCGGGAGGACGAGTGCGGCGAGAAGTGGCAGGAGCATGGCGCAATATCCGGCGGAATGAACCGGTCGCGCAATGCGGCGGATCACACTGGCGGGCCGCCGGCCCTTGCGCCCGCTCCCCTCGCCTTGTATTCGTTTAGCCGCATATGACGCCACCCCTCACGCCCCTCGAGCTGCTGACCGCCCTCGGCGAGCCGACCCGGCTGCGGATCGTGAACTGCCTGGCGGCCGCGCCGCTCTTCGTCTCGGACCTGCAGGCCCTGCTCGACGTGCCGCAACCGACCGTCTCCCGGCACCTCAAGATCCTGCGCGAGGCCGATCTCGTCCGCGACACACCAATCGCACAATTCGTCCTGTACCGCCTGCGGCGCCCGGGCAATGCGCTGGGCAAGGTGCTCAGCGCCGTCCTCGAAGCGGCGCAGCAGGACCCGACGCTCGGGGTGGAACGCGCCGAGGCCCTCGTTCGCAGCCGGCGGCATGCCCGCAACCGCGTAGAAAGTGATCTGCCACTATGAGCCATCGCATCCTGGTTGTCGATGACGAGCCGGATATCACGGCGCTCGTCGCCTATCATCTGGCCAAGGCCGGCTATCGCGTCTCCACCGCGGCGAACGGGCCCGACGCGCTCAAGGCGGCACGCGAGGAGCGGCCCGATATCGTCATTCTCGACGTGATGCTGCCCGGCGTGTCGGGCTACGATGTCCTGGCGGAGCTGCGCCGGCGGGAGGAGACCAGGGACGTCGGCGTCATCCTCCTCACTGCGCGGCGGGAGGAGCCGGACCGCATCCGCGGCCTTTCCCTCGGCGCGGACGACTACCTCACCAAGCCGTTCTCGCCGGCGGAGCTGGGGCTGCGGGTCAACGCGCTGCTGCGTCGGCTGGCGGCACCGGCTGTCTCGAGCGGATCCAACCTGGCCGCAGGGCCGATCACGGTCGATCGGTCGGCGCACCGGGTCTCGGTCGATGGCAAGGAGATCGAGCTGACGGCGACGGAGTACAAACTGCTGCTGACGCTGGTGGAACGCCGCGGGCGGGTGCAGAGCCGGCCGCAGCTGCTGGAAACGGTCTGGGAGGCGCAGCCCGACATCCAGACCCGCACGGTCGACATGCATGTCCAGCGGCTGCGCTCCAAGCTGGGCGAGGCAGGTGATCTGATCGAGACGGTGCGCGGCTTCGGCTATCGCTTTCGCGGCGCGGAGCGCGGGAGTCGGCGAACATGACCTTTGCCGGGCGACTGGTGCTGGGGACGATGCTGGTCATCGTGGTCACGATCATCGTGCTGGTCTGGACCGCCGAGGCCGCACTCCGCCGGGATCTCGAGGGAGACATCCGGGCGAGTCTGGAACGGGAAGCCCGCCTGGCCCTGCACGCGCTGCCGATGGACTCGCTGGCGTGGCAGGCAACCGCGGAACAGATGGCTCAGACCACCGGGCTCCGAATCACGATTATCGACAGCGGTGGCCGAGTGCGGGCGGAGAGCGCGGAACCCGCTGGCACCGTAGCGAACATCGAGAATCACCTCACCCGGCCGGAAGTGCAGATGGCCTTGCGTGGCACCGCCGGCTTTGACCGGCGCCAGAGCGCGACGGTCGGACGACCACTGCTCTACGTTGCCGTGCCCGGCGGCCCGGGTGTCGTGCGGGTCGCTTCGCCGCTCAGCCAGGTGGATTCGATCGTCCACCGGGCGCAGCGCTCGGTCTTCGGCGCAGCTGGCATGGCCCTCCTGCTCGGGGCCATTCTCGCGCTGATCGCCGCCCGCTCGATCGCGCAGCCGCTCACCGACATCACCCAGGCCGCGCGCGCGATCGCGCAGGGCGCGGCCCCGCGCTTCCCCCGCTCGGGGATTCCGGACATTGACGATCTGGTGCGGGCGCTGCGGGACATGCACGAACAGCTTGACCAGCGATTCGGCGAGCTGCGTCGGGAACGGGCCGAGAGCGCCGCGCTGGTGGAGGCGATGGTGGAGGGAGTCATCGCCGCTGACGGCCGCGGGCGTATCGTCACCGCGAACGGGGCGGCGCGCCGCCTGCTCGGCTACGAGCCGGACGACCCGCTGCCGGCACTGGGCCAGCTGTTTCGCGCCAAGGCCGCCCGCGAAATGGTCGACCAGCTGCAGAAGGGCGCGACCGCCGAGGCGCGGGAACTCGACCTCGACGGCCAGACGGTGCTGCTC
>JANOFA010000450.1:0-1007 GCA_031413355.1 Gemmatimonadota bacterium
GTCGGGCGCGGAGGCCCGACCTACCCTTCTCCGATTCGACTCTCATGCCGCTCCTCCCCCGTCGCCCTCGCTACGATGTCTGCATCGTCGGTTCCGGTGCCGGTGGCGGCATGGCGGCGCACATGCTGTCGCGCGCCGGTGCGCATGTCGTTCTGCTGGAAGCGGGCGGCATGTGGGACAATACCAAAGACTCGAAGATGCTTACCCCCGCCTCGGCCTCCCCGCGGCGGGGCAGCTCGACAAAGGAGCGGCCGTTCGGCGAGTTCGACGCCTGCATTGGCGGATGGAATGTCGAGGGTGAGCCCTACACCCGGGCACCCGGCACGAAGTTCGACTGGTGGCGCGCCCGGATGCTGGGGGGTAGGACCAATCACTGGGGCCGGATTTCGCTCCGCTTCGGGCCGGACGACTTCAAGGGCAAGTCGAAGGACGGGCTGGGCGACGATTGGCCCATCAGCTACGACGAGCTCAAGCCATGGTACGACGAGGTCGATCGGCTGGTCGGGATCTTCGGCAGCGTCGAGGGCCTGCACAATCATCCCGACGGTATCTTCCTCCCGCCGCCCAAGCCGCGCTGCTGGGAGCTGCTGGTGAAGCAGGCGGCCGACAGGCATGCCGTCACCTGCATTCCCTCCCGGCTCTCGATCATCACCCAGCCGCACAACGGCCGCAGCGCCTGCCACTACTGCGGCCAGTGCAACCGGGGCTGCATGGTCAACGCCAATTTCTCCTCGCCCAACGTCCTGATCCTCCCGTCACTCTCGACCGGCAAGCTGGAGCTCATCACCGGAGCGTTGGTGCGCGATGTGACGCTCGACCGGCGCGGCCGCGCCGACGGTGTCGTCTACATCGACAAGGCGACCCGCACCGAGCAGCGGGTCGACGCCAGGATCGTCGTGCTCGCCGCGAGTGCCTGCGAATCCGCCCGCATCCTGCTCAACTCGAAGTCGGCTGCTTTTCCGCAGGGACTCGCCAACAGCAGCGGGGTCGTGGGCAAGTACCTCACC
>JANOFA010000451.1:0-5687 GCA_031413355.1 Gemmatimonadota bacterium
CTCGTTGATCGATCGATAATCCCCAAGTGGCTTTTCGAGTTCCTGTTCATTTAGCGCTTCATACTTCTTGCCATACAGGGTTCGAAAGACTTTCGTTCGCAAGCCACGCGAGGGAATCGGTATCCGCGAAACGCGTACGCCGACCGCCGCACCGAGCATGTTTAGGAATCCGCCGTGGATCCGGCTGGCTTGACGCATTTCTTCCGGCTTAATTTTCATTCGCTTATACTCCTTCAGATCTCCGACGAGACGATTCGAGCCACGCGAAGGGCATTGGCCATGATCGTCAGGGCCGGATTGACCGCGCCGCTTGAGGGAAAGAAGCTCCCATCGACCACGTAGAGGTTGTCGACCTCGTGGGCCCGGCAGTTCGCATCGAGTGCCGACGTTGCGGGATCGGTACCGAACCGGATGGTGCCGTTCTGATGGGCAACGCCAGCCAGCGGGATCCGCTGCCCGACGAACAGCTGACGCGGGACGACATGGCTCATGCCGACATCGCGCATGATCCGGCGCAACTGGTCGGTGAGCCGGACATGGCCTTCGAGGTTGTTCGGGGTGTAGCTCAGCACGATCCGGCCGTCGCGGTCGAGCGTCACCCGGTTGTCCGGCGCCGGGAGGTCCTCGGAGGTAAGCCAGAAGTCCAGCGAATGCTTCGCCATGACATCGAGGGTCATGCCGGGAACGAACGGCGGCGCACCAGCCGACAGGGTATCGGCATCCAGCTTCCCGACAAATGAGATATGCCCCATCGGAAAGGCCCAGTCCTTCGTGCCGAAGTAGAAGTCGTTCAGCGAGAGCGACTTCTGGAAGACGGTGGGATTCGGCGTGGTCGAGATGGCCATGAGCACGGCGTTGATGTGACCCATGTAGTGGCGGCCGACGACATCCGAATCGTTCGCGAGGCCGCGAGGATGCCGATCGCTGGCGGAGCGCAACAGCAGCGCCGCGGAGTTGATCGCCCCGGCGGCCACGACGACGAAGCCGGCGGTGAACACCTCGGTCGTCCCGTGCCGTTCGACGTGCACCCGAGCCACTTCGCGGCCGGAACTACTGGTCTCCAGCCGTGAGACATTGGCGCCAGTCATGAGCTCCAGATTGGGATACTGCTCCAGCGCGGGATCGATGCAGATGGTCTGCGCGTCGCACTTCGCGTTGACCAGGCAGGGGTGACCGTCGCAGGTCGCGCAGCGAATGCAGGCGCTGGCCCGGCGGTTCGCCTCGTTGAGCTGGATGCCGAGCGGGGTATGAAAGGGCCGGTGGCCACGGGCGGCGAGGTCGTCGTGCAGTTGCTGAATCCGGGGCTCGTGACTCACCGCGGGATACTTGTACGGCGCACTGGCCCAGGGCTCGGTCGGGTCCACGTCCCGCTCGCCATGCACCTGATAGAGATGTTCGGCCTGGGTGTAGTAGGGCTCGAGTTCGTCATAGCTGATCGGCCAGGCGGGAGAGATGCCACCGTGGTGGCGCAGCTCGCCGAAGTCCTCCCGCCGCAGGCGGAAGAGCGCGGCGCCATAGAACTTGGTGTTGCCGCCCACCCAGTAATTGGTGTGCGGGTGGAGCGGCTTGCCAGCCTTGTCGAGCCAGGATTCCCGGGTGTTGTAGCGACCCTCGACGTTGACCGCGCGCGTGTTCCAGTTCTGCGGCTCGCGCGGGACGTATTCCCCACGCTCGAGCAGGAGGATGCGCTTGCCGCTCGCTGCCAGCTTCCAGGCGAGGGTACCGCCGCCCGCGCCCGAACCGATGATGATCACGTCGTAGTGCGGCACGGTCAGCTCCAGGCTGGCGTGCGCCAGCCGAAGCTGGCGAAACGCGCGGTGGGGGAGTGGTCGGGCACGAGGCCACCGGCCTGGCGCACGACGAAGCGCTGCCAATCCCCGCCGCGCCGGACGAAGACGGTATGGCCCGCAAGAGCGGGGTGATCGAGCAGTGTGTCGGGCTGAATGAACGAGGCTGACATGGGCTTCTCCTTGTTGTCTCCTCAACGCCTTTCAGCGGCAGAGGTTCCCGGGAGGTGCTACCAGCCAGCCCCACGGGTAGTCGTTTGCAACCGAAAGATCCGGGCACCGGAGGTGATGTACAGCATGGATCCGTCCCCGCCCCAAACTGTGTTGGACGCCGGCCCCCCGGTCTCGATGATTCCGAGCAGGGTGCCATCGGGGTCGATCACATACACCCCACCGGGCCCCCCGCCGAAGATGTGACTCTCCCGATCGAGCTTGAGCCCATCCGGTACCCCCATGCGTCCCGCAGACCAGGGCACCGCATCCAGCAGCCGTCGCTTGCCGGTCAGAGAGCCGTCGGAATTCACCGTGAAGGCGTACCACGCACCGAGCTCCGGCTTTGACTCACTCACGATCAGGGTGCGGCCATCGGGCGACAGGGCGATACCGTTCGGCGCCTGGAAGTCACGGCTGAGGACGGTCAGCCGGCCCGCCGCGGACAGGCGATAGACCCCGCTGAAGGGCAGCTCCTTCCCGGGATCAGCCCACCACTGCGCCAGGCCCCAGGGCGGATCGGTGAACAGCAGGTCACCGGCGGATGTGATGATCAGGTCATTGGGGCTGTTGATGCGCTTCCCGTCAAATCGGTCGACCAGCGTGGTCTTGCGTCCATCCGCACCCAGCCGGCTGATCCGCCGGTCGCCATGTTCCGCCATCAGCAGGCTTCCATCCCGGTCGAAGGCGAGTCCGTTGGAACCGGGCTCCTTGCCCTTGAACGGTTCTCTGCCGGTATACCCGCTATGGGCGAGCAGGACGCTCTCTCCGGTGCCTTCACACCACCGGTAGGCGGTGTTCCGGACGACATCGGAAAAGAGCAGGCAGCCGGCGTTCCGGTCCCACAGCGGGCCTTCGACCCACTCATGCCCGTCGACCACCAGCTCCAGCCTGGCGCCGGCGGGGATCAGCCGGTCGAAGCGGGGGTCGAGGCGGGTGATCCTGCCCTCGACAGATGGGGTGCCGGGGCCCTGGGCCATCGCCCGAAGGGTGCACCCGAGCAGGAGTGCGGCAATCAGCAGGAAGTGGCGGCGGGGGCTCATGGCTGCACCGGGAGCCACAGGGTGATCGCCGTGCTCCACCCCTCCCGCTGGCGCCGGGCAAAGGAGGCACGAAGCGGAGGGGTCTGCTTGTGCGCCTCGAGCGCCGCCCGGTCCCGCCACACTTCGTGGCGGAGGAAGTCATCCGGCCGCTCGACGGAGCGGTAGAGGTCGTACCGGATTGCCCCGTCCTCGGCGCGCGTTGGGGCCGTGAGTGAGAGCAGGTGGGATTGCAGGGAGTCTCCCTGGCCATCCAGTCCGTGGACGAAGGTGAACGCCGTGAGTGGGGATGGAGCTGCGCCGATCTCCGAGCCCATGCCGGTAACCGAAGGCTTGAGTTCGACCAGGATGCCGTGGGCATCGGTGTAACCGATGTTTTCGGGCGAGTGCATCACGGCATCGCTGTAGAGCACCTCTCCCGCCTTCGTCTCCCGGATTTTCGTGGTACCGTCGGGAAAGGTGAACCGGATCCGGAAGCCGGTCAGGACGTACAGCACATGAGCGGGATGCATGTGCATCTCCTCGCGCGCGCCACGCCGAAGCTGGAAGTCCATGACCCGTACCCGATCATTCTCGATCATGACCTTGTAGTTGCCGGGGTAGAGCGGCACCGGGTCCTGCGCCCCGGCGGGACGGGCCGTGCCGAGGATCACCAGTGCACCGGGGAGCACCCACCGCAGCGCATTCCTGTGGCGGGGGCTCATCGGGTGGCCGCCTGGGTCGAGCCGAACGCCACGGCGCCGGGGAGGTTCATGCGCAGCCGGTACAGACCGGTGGAGGCGGTGATGTAGAGCGTCTGCAGATCGTCATCGCCCCAGGCAAAATTGGCCACATGCTCCGGCAGCGTGATCGTGCCGAGCAGTCTGCCGGCCGGGGAGAGGACATAGATCCCCGCAGGCCCCGCGGCGTAGACGTTTCCGTCGCGATCCACCTTGATGCCATCCCAGGCATCATCCCCGGGGACTGACTGCGTGATGTCGAAGAAGACCCGGCCGTTGGCGATCGTGCCGTCGGCGTTCACATCGTAGCGCATGATCACCTTGCGCTTCGGATCCCAGTTATCGACGTAGAGCGTCTTCTCATCGGGAGAGAACGCAATCCCGTTTGGGCCGCGGAGGTCCTTCGTCAGCAGGGTGACCTTGCCATCCTGGACCCGGTACACGCCGCTCCACGGCGTTTCCTTGGCCGGATCGCCAAACGCCCTGGGCAGTCCGAACGGCGGATCGGTGACGTAGAGACTGCCATCGGAGCGAAACACCAGGTCATTGGGGCTGTTGAGTCGCTTGCCCTCGTAGCGGTCGGCGAGCACCGTCACCGCGCCAGTCCGCTCGACCCGAATGACCCGACGATTGCCGTGCTGATCGATCACCACCCGACCCTCGGAGTCGAGTGCCAGCCCATTCGAACCGGGCTGATGGTAGTCGCCGATATCGAGCCCGGCGTAGCCGCTCTTCGTCCGATAGACGCTCACCTGACCGTCCTGCGACCAGCGATAGATCGTGTTCGTGTTCGGGTCACTGAAGAGCAGGTAGCCGCCCTCGCGGACCCAGACCGGCCCCTCGAGGAACTCGAACCCGCCGGCCAGCTTCTCGACCCTGGCCCCGGGTGACACCAGCGCGTCGAATGCAGGGTCGAGCCGGGTAAACCTGGCCTCGACATCATGCCCCACCCGCGCCTGGTCCGCAGTGTAGAAATCCAGTGTCGCGGAACGGATCCAGATGAAATTGACCGGCGGCTTCGAGACCGGGGCGTTCACGCCGAAAATGGCCAGCTGGAACTGCTGGCCCGGCCGCGCATCCCGGGTGAGGACTACCCGGTTCGGCGCATTGAAGCCCTTCACCAGCTGTCCGCCAGTCTGGCCGAGCGTTACCGGCAGCTTCCCGTTGACCCAGACTTCGGCGTAATCATCCACGACAAGCTCGAAGACGATCGTCATGCCGGTCGGATCGTGCTTCCCCACCCGGGCCGGAATCGTGAGATTGATCCGGTACCAGTTGAAGCTGAACTTGCCGTTGCCGCGACGTGCCTCGATCGATTCGGCCGGGAACATGCTCCAGACGGAATCATCGAAGTCCGCCGCGTCGGCATGGGGCGAGATATCGTGGGTCCGGTTGGGTGGGCCAGAGGGGCGCAGGTCCCGGCCGGGAGCATGGTGCTCGACCTCGGTGAACTGCGCGTCACTGTAGCGCCACTGGCTCCGCACCAGCCCTGCCCCGCTGCTGGTTCCGAGGTTGATGATTGCTGTCGGCTTGCCGTAGGGGGCGTCACCGGTCACCTGCGCCCGGATCCCGGAGGAGCCGAGCGCGGTGACGGCCGCGAGGGTGAGGAGGACCCGTCGCATGGTGCCCTACCGGACCTTGACGACGTAGTACGTCAGCGTGCCCTTCACGTCCTGGAACCAGTGCGGCGTACCGTTCGGCACGGTGATGACGTCGCCCTTCACGATCCGGCGGGTCTCCCCGCCGCTGATCGAATCGCCGCGGATTTCGTTCGCCTCGATCGTCTTCCCGCCCATGACTACGCCGCCAGTCACGAAGGTGGCGGAGCCCTCCTGCACGTAGATCACGTCGGTGTCGAGCACATGCACCTCGGCCTGGCCCGCCTTGTCGCGACGGCTGGCATGCACCATGTAATTGCGGCCGCTCCCGTC
>JANOFA010000452.1:0-1455 GCA_031413355.1 Gemmatimonadota bacterium
CACCCATCCGCTGTCGCTGGCGATCGTCGCCGCAATGGAGGCGCGGGGACTCGCCGCCACCACAGCCGCAGATCAGCTCAGCAATGTGCCCGGCCAGGGGTTACGCGGGATGATCGGCGGCCTACCCGTTTTGGTGGGCAACGCCGCGCTGCTGCGTGAGGCGGGCGTGGACCTGACCGCGCTCGACGGCGACGCAGCGCGACTGGGGCAGACCGGACGCTCGCTGGTCTACGTCGCCACCGGTGGCAAGGCGCTCGGCGTCGTCGGCATCACCGATGCGATCCGCGGCTCCTCACGACAGGCCATTGCCGATCTCAAGGCGATGGGCATCCGGCCCGTACTTCTGAGCGGGGACCTCAAGGCCACGGCAGAACAGGTCGCCAGGGAGGTCGGCATTGACGAGGTGTACGCCGAGGTCCGGCCGGAGCAGAAGGCGAAGTATGTGAAGCGGTTGCAGGCCGAAGGCCGCTTCACCGCGATGGTGGGCGACGGGGTGAATGACGCTCCCGCCCTGGCCCAGGCCGACATCGGCATCGCCATCGGCGCCGGGACCGATGTCGCGATCCAGGCAGCGCAGGTAGTGCTGATGCGTTCCGATCCGACCGATATCGCCCGCGCCGTCCGGCTCAGTAAGGCCACCGTGCGGAAGATGAAACAGAACCTGGGCTGGGCGAGCATCTACAATTTGCTGGCGATCCCGGTGGCCGCCGGCGTGTTCTATCCCAGTCTCGGCTGGTCACTGCGCCCCGAAATCTCCGCGCTGCTCATGTCCGCGTCCTCGATCATCGTGGCATTGAATGCGGTGTCGCTCAGGCGGACCAAGCTCTGAGCGGCAGGGACTCGCATTGGGCTGGTGGGCTGGCCCACTGTTGTTCCGCCCGCCTCTCAAACCACTTCGAAGTTCGCCATTATTCCCTATCCTCATGTTCCAGACCTTCGAGACCGGCGTGCCACCCATCCACGCCATCGGTGACGTGACGACCGTGCCGCTCGCCATGCGCAAGCCGCTGCCCAAGGCAGGCACCTTCGCCCACGCCCAGGCGGAGGTCGTCGCCACGAATATCACCGCGCTGTAGACCGGTCCCGGGCGCGCCCCGGGCACTCAGGACTGATTCCGTCATGAATACCCAGTGCACCTCTGCTCATCACCTTCTACATCGCCGGCATCCGCCAAGCGATCGCTATGCCTCGTCACGTGAATCCGGATCGGGAATTGTCCACCTCCCCAACCAGACATAGACCGTCGGCAAGACCAGTAGCGTCAGCATCGTTGAGGTCATCAGGCCACCAATCACCACGGTCGCGAGCGGGCGCTGGACCTCAGCGCCGGTCCCGGTGGAGAACGCGACTGGAATAAACCCGATACTCGCCACCAGCGCCGTCATGAGGACCGGGCGGAGTCGTTCCCGCGAGCCAGTTTCCGCCGCGGTTCTGGCATCGAGCCCCTCCTCCCGG
>JANOFA010000453.1:0-4497 GCA_031413355.1 Gemmatimonadota bacterium
TTTCCCGACACGGAACTGACGGTTGTTTCGCCTGACGAGCGCCAGGTGTATTCCGGCATGGTGCCGGGGCTCGTCGCCGGTCGCTACAGCTTCGATGACATCACCCTGGATCTCCGGGCCATCACCACGGCAGTGGGTGGCACCTTTGTGCGGGGCGGAGTCCGCCGGATTGATGCGCCCACCCGCCTGATGGAGCTAGATGACGGGAGCACCCTCACGTACGATGTCGCCTCGGTGGCCGTCGGGAGCCGCGCGCGTGGCGGCGATCTGCCTGGTGTCGCCGCCCACGCTCACCGCAGCAAGCCCATCGAGCAGGCCGTTGGTATCGTCGCGGCCCTCGAGGCGCTGGCCCGCGCGGCCGGACCCGAGCCGCTCAAGGTCGCGATCAGCGGCGGCGGCGGCGCCGGCATCGAGCTTGCCTTGGCCGCGCGGGCTCGACTCGATCAGCTCGGTGCCGGCCGGGCGATCATCACGCTGCATGATGCCGGGCCAGCGCTCCTCGCGGGACATGCGCCCTATGCGGTGAACGCGGTGGAGCGCGTGCTGCGGGAGCGGGAGATCACCGTGCGCATGGCGTCCCGGATCGATGAGGTGGGCGCCGACTACCTGCGGCTTTCGGGTGGCCAGGTGCTACCGGCGGACCTCGTCATCTGGGCGACGGGTCCGGCGGCCCCAGCGCTTTTCACCGAGAGCAGCCTGACCACCGATGCCGCGGGCTACCTGCTGGTCGATGATCACCTCGCCGCCGTCGGGGCCACGGGGCTGTTCGGCGCGGGCGACGCCGTCACGCTGCAGTCCGCGCCGCGCACACCCAAGGCGGGAGTCTTTGCGGTGCGACAGGGGCCGGTGCTGGCGCACAACCTCGCGGTCGCCCTGCAGTCCCGTGGCGCCTTGCGCCCCTATCGGCCCCAGCCGCGCTACCTCGCGCTGCTCAATACCGGCGACGGCCGCGCCATCCTCAGCTACGGCTCAACGGTGCTGGTGGGTCGGTGGGCGATGCACCTGAAGGACTGGATTGACCGGCGGTTCATGCACCGGTTTCAGCGGCTCTGCCGGTGAGCGCGAACCGTTCCCTGCGGGTTGAGACTCCAATCGATCACACCATCCGCAGAGGACAGTAGGGAGGGCTCCTCCAGCCGCTTTAGCGGAAGACAGCCGAGCCGCGGCTTTAGCCGCGACTCCAACACAGCAGCTTGGGTCGCGATACGGGGGAGACTGGAAAAAGGCGGAAACCCATTGCCCGCCGAGCCGTTATTGGGTACGATTGTACCCATAATGAGTACAGCAACCCTTCCAGACACGATGGCCCAGGCGCTGTTCGGCCCCACCCGCCGACAGGTACTTTCGCTCCTCTTCGGCCGACCGGACGAGCGGTTCTATCTCCGGGAGGTCGTCCGGGCGGCGGGGATGGGGAGCGGGACGGTGCAGCGGGAGCTGGCACAGCTGGTGGAGGCGGGTCTCATCGAGCGAGAGGCACATGGGCGGCAGGTCTATTTCTCGGTCAACCGGGATGCGCCGATCTTCCCCGAGCTGTATTCCCTGATCCAGAAGACCGCCGGTGTGGCCGAGGTGCTGCGCGGCAGCCTTGGAAAGCTGGCGCGCGCTGGGGATATCGAGGTCGCGCTGGTCTACGGCTCGGTGGCTGCCGGCACGCCGACCGCGTCGAGCGATATCGATCTGATGGTCGTTGGCAGCGTCACGCTGAGCGCGATGCTTCCCGCGCTGCGTGCCGCCGAGGCGAAGCTGGGCCGGGAGATCAATCCCACGGTCTATCCGCCTGCTGAGTTCCGCCAGAAGGCGCGGAGTGGCGCGCACTTTCTGAAGCGGGTGCTGGCCGGACCCAAGCTTTATGTGGCGGGAGATGCCGATGAGCTTGCGCGACTGGCTCGCTAACCGCTGGCTGATTGCGCATGAGACTAGCGCGGAGGAGATCGCCGATCTCTTCGCCGTGGTCGACCGGGACCTGGGCGACGCCGCATTACCGCGCCTCTCCCCCGATTGGCGACTTGGCATCGCCTACAACGCCGCGCTGCAACTGGCACATGCCGCGCTCGCGGCCGAGGGATACCGGCCGGGCAAGGAGCGATCTCACGAGCGGGCGTTGCTGTCACTCCGATTCACCGTGGGGCTCAAGCAGAATCAGATCGACCTGTTGGACCAGACCCGGCGGAAACGGAACCTGATCAATTATGAGAGGGCCGGCACCACTTCCGCCGCCGAAGCATCCGAGATCTACCAGGCGGCCATTACCCTTCGAGAAATGACCGTCCGGTGGTTCCAGAAGCGCCACAAGGCGCTGCTGCCACCGGATATCACACCCTGACGATACCCTGCTGAATGCCAACACTCGACTGGATCGGGAAGCGCGCCGTACTCAACCACCACCGGAAGATTCCTTTTCATCTCCTGGAGGAAGATCCTGCGCTCTCCGCCGGTGACCCGAACGCCGGAAACCTGCTGATTCAGGACGACAATCTCCTGGCGCTGAAGGCGCTGTCGCCGTACTTGCCCTTCCAGAGGATCTAGACAATCTGGGACTCACTGAATCGGGACTTACGCCTGGGGCCTGCTGGACGCCCAAAGTCTCATTTCTACAGGGTCACGGCTAGGGGAGCTTACGAGGACCTGATGATGGGAGACAGGGTACGGCTTCCCGAGAATCTCCCGTGGCGGGCACCCGCGACAGAGCTGGTCACCGCTTCAGGTACAACTCCCCTCCCTGGGCGAGGAACTCGGTGGACTTCTCCTGCATCGCCGCCTGCCGCGCCGCTTCCTGCCGGACATCCTGGGTCAGCTGCATCGAGCAGAATTTCGGGCCGCACATGGAGCAGAAGTGCGCGGTCTTGGCGCCGTCGGCGGGAAGGGTTTCGTCGTGGTAGGCCCGTGCGGTCACGGGGTCCAGCGCGAGATTGAACTGGTCCTCCCAGCGGAACTCGAACCGCGCCTTGCTGATCGCGTCATCCCAGGCGCGTGCGCCCGGGTGCCCCTTGGCCAGATCGGCGGCGTGCGCGGCAATCTTGTAGGCGATCACGCCGGCCTTTACATCATCACGATTCGGCAGGCCGAGGTGTTCCTTTGGCGTCACGTAGCAGAGCATCGCGGTGCCGAACCAGCCGATCATCGCGGCGCCGATAGCGCTGGTGATGTGATCGTAGCCCGGCGCGATATCGGTGGTGAGCGGCCCGAGGGTGTAGAACGGCGCCTCGCCGCACCACTCGAGCTGCTTGTCCATGTTCTCCTTGATCAGGTGCATCGGCACATGCCCGGGCCCCTCGTTCATCACCTGCACGTCGTGCTCCCATGCCACCCGATTGAGCTCGCCCTGGGTCCGGAGCTCGGCGAACTGGGCCTGGTCGTTCGCATCGGCGATCGACCCTGGCCGGAGCCCGTCGCCCAGCGAGAACGAGACATCATAGGCCTGCATGATCTCGCAGATCTCGCGGAAGCGGGTGTAGAGGAAGTTCTGCTGGTGATGGGCCAGGCACCACTTGGCGATGATCGACCCGCCGCGGGAGACGATGCCGGTCACGCGCTGCGCCGTCATCGGGACGTACTCCAGCAGCACGCCCGCGTGGACCGTGAAGTAGTCCACCCCCTGCTCCGCCTGTTCGATCAGCGTGTCGCGGTAGATCTCCCAGGTGAGTTCCTCGGGCACCCCACCGACCTTCTCCAGCGCCTGGTAGATCGGCACCGTGCCGATGGGCACCGCACTGTTGCGCAGAATCCACTCCCGCGTCGCGTGGATGTTGCGGCCGGTCGAGAGGTCCATCACCGTATCCGCACCCCAGAGCGTCGCCCAGCGCAGCTTGTCGACCTCCTCTTCGATGGAGCTGGACACAGCCGAGTTGCCGATATTGGCGTTGATCTTGACCGCGAATCCTCGGCCGATAATCATCGGCTCGAGTTCCGGATGATTGATATTGGCCGGGATGATCGCGCGGCCCCGCGCAACTTCGGCCCGCACGAATTCCGCCGCCATCCCCTCGCGCAGCGCGACGAATTCCATCTCCGGCGTGATCTCGCCCCGGCGGGCGTAGTGCAGCTGGGTGACTGATCTCCGGCCACGGAATACGGCCCGGCGGAGTGTGACCGGAATCACCTCATCCGGTCCTGCAGGCACGATTCGACCCGCCCCCATCCCGGTACGCTCCACATCGCGCTCGATGATCCACGGATGGCGCAGTGGTGCCAGTCCCTCTCGGACGTCGACCCCCTGCGGACCGCTGGTGTCGTACACCCGCACCGGCGGCTCCCCACCTGACAATGCGATCTCCCGCATCGGCACGCGGACTCCCCCCGGTCCGTCGACCAGCACCTTCGTGGAATTGGGGAATGCCTCGCTGAAACTGAGCAGGGGCAGGGGCAGGGCGGCAGCGGCGGGGGTAACGGACATGGCAGGGCTCCTCAACGAGCGGCGCACGGGAGCCATGAAACCGCGCTCCCTTCGCCGGTATCAGCCGGATCAGGTTCCAAGGGTCTTTTCAATCAGGTCCGGCG
>JANOFA010000454.1:0-2891 GCA_031413355.1 Gemmatimonadota bacterium
GGGCCGAGAGCGCGGCCCGGCTGAATGACCTCACCGAGCTTGCCGATATCGGCGTGCGGCTCACCACCGAAAAGAATCTCGACAGCCTCCTTGAACTGATCCTCAGCCAGGCGCGCCGAGTCACTCAATCAGACGCGGGCAGCCTGTACATCGTCGAAACCGATGAGTTCGGTACCCGGCGGCTGCGGTTCAAGCTGAGCCAGAACGACAGCCGCCCGGATATCCCGCTGGTGGAGTTCACCATTCCGATCGATCCCGCTTCGCTGGCCGGTTACGCCGCCATTGAGGGTGAGGCGCTGGTGATCGAGGATGTGTACATGCTGCCACCGGATGTCGAGTATTCGTTCAACCGCTCGTTTGACGAGCGCTACGGCTACCGTACCAAGTCGATGCTCGTCATCCCGATGCAGAATCACCACGGCGACGTGATCGGGATCCTGCAACTGCTCAACCGGAAGCGGGATCCGGCCGCGCGGCTTACCACGCCGGAGGAGTCGACTCGCCAGATCGTCGCCTACAGTCCGCACACGGTGAAGATCGTGAAGGCGCTGGCCGGTCAGGCCGCCGTCTCGGTGGAGAACAGCCAGCTGTATGAGTCAATCGAGCGGCTGTTCGAGGGCTTTGTGCGGGCCTCGGTCCATGCGATTGAGCAGCGCGATCCCACCACCTCGGGTCACTCCGAACGGGTTGCCACACGCACGGTGGGACTCGCGGAAGCGGTCGACGGATTACGGGACGGCCCGTTCCGGGACATCAGCTTCACCCGGGAGCATTTGCGCGAACTGCGTTACGCCGGACTGCTGCATGACTTTGGCAAGGTTGGCGTCCGGGAGCAGGTACTGGTCAAGGCCAGGAAACTGTACGAGGGCGACCTCGTGATCGTCCGCCAGCGCCATGCGTTCATCCGGCGGAGCACCGAGTGGGAATTCGAGAAAGCCAGGGCGGACTTCCTCGCCACCCATGGGCGGGTGGGCTACGACGAGTTCCTCGCGAAACTGGACGCGGCGCACCGCGAGTCGCTGGAGACCGCCGACCGGTTCCTCAAGGTCGTGCTGGCCGCGAATGAACCCACCGTGCTGGCGGAGGGTGATTTTGCGCTGCTGGGCGAGTTTGCCACACGCCACTATGCCGATCCCGAGGGAGTGGAGCAGCCATTTCTCACCGGGCCTGAGGTCAAGCTGCTGAGCATCCGGAAGGGCAGCCTGGATGAGCGGGAGCGGCTCGAAATCGAGAGCCACGTCTCCCATACCTACGAATTTCTTCGGAAGATCCCGTGGACCAAGGGGCTGGCCCAAGTGCCCGAGATCGCGCGCGGCCACCACGAGAAGCTGAACGGCGTGGGCTATCCTCTGAAGGTCGGTGGCGACGCCATTCCGCTGCAGACCCGGATGATGACCATCGCCGACATCTACGACGCACTCACCGCGCAGGACCGGCCGTACAAGCGGGCCCTCCCCGCCACCCGCGCCCTGGATATTCTCGGCGATGAGGTGAAACAGGGCCAGCTCGACGCTGAACTGTTCAAGGTGTTTGTCGAGGCGAAAATCTGGGAGGAGCGACCGGAGCGGCGGCGGGATAGCCTGGCGGTGAATAGGCCGTAGGGGCCGTTAGCCGTTAGCCGCTGGCCGTTGGCTCAAGCCCGAGAGTGATGGACTGCGTGTCCATGCCAGGACACCAAGAGCGAGACCGAGGTTGGCGGGAACCGTGAGCGCGAGCACCTGGCCGTTCACCTGATGGAACATCGGCAGGATTTTCAGGACCACACCCAGCAACGACAGCCCACCCACGAGCAGCGCCAGCATCCGCGCCGCGCGCCGTGGACCGCTCCGGTCCCGAAGGGCGGATGGCAATACCGACGCGAGCGCCAAGGCCAACAGCGAGCACTGCAGCACATTTTCATTGTTGGCGGCTGCGACATGGTCGGTCAACGCCCACAGCCCGGCGAGGATAGCCCCTCCTGCACCGGTCAACAACGCCCAGAAAGTGCCGAGCAGCAGCAGGGTGCGCCTGGCACCGGAACGTGCTCTGCCCACCGCCCCACCCCACCAGAGCAATCCTCCCAGCAGGAGCCCGGCCGCAAGGTAGCCCGGCCACCAGTCGGGCGGAACGTCAGGCACCGGATAGCGATCGCTTTCGAACAGCGTCTGCTCGTGAAGAACCAGCGGGACAGTGGCACCAGTACTGTCGGTGATTGTCGCAGTGCTCAGGTACTGATGGAGCTTGAACGGCAGGAACATCTCATCCCAGCGGGTCTGCGGCCGGTCTATCCGGGCCCCAAGCGCGAGCAGCAGCCCCGTGTAGAGCGGCAGATCGTTGTCCACCAGGCGCTGGGTATGAAACCGGAATGTTCCGCTGGCGGGATCCAGGTTCTGTGCATGCAGGGCGCCGCCGAGCACCTGGTCGATGGCATCGCGGACCCGGGTGGAGCAGTTGTCCAGGAAGTAGTCATAGCGATAGAAGCGATTTTCCGGTCGGGCATTCCACTCGAGGTAGTCGCGAGCCGCGACCCGCTGCGCTGGTGTGAGGTTCAGCTCCTGCTCACGCACCCACCGGCCGGCAGCCACGTATCGGGCCAGATCCTCGTCGGCGGGAAAACCGGCCATCCAGTAGTTCATCCGGCCCTGAACGAAGCGGAGAATGAAATTCTCCTGCCGGAAGCTGAACATCCCATAGTTGTAGGCCGTCCGGCTGCCGTCGGCCCGATCCTCCACCACGATGGCGTTATGTCCGAAGCGCTCCCAGACGTCGGCGCCCGGGCCCATGGTACGGATGAAGATGCGGAGGTTCGAGCCGGGTGTGGCGACAGCCGGGGCGGTTGGGCGGTTGGGCGGTTGGGATTGAACTTGACGCGCCGAGAGCGGCGCTCTGCCGAACAACATCAGGAACAAGAG
>JANOFA010000455.1:0-13652 GCA_031413355.1 Gemmatimonadota bacterium
GGAGTTGTCGCTAAAACTGTTGTAGCGGCGTCCACCCATCTTGTTTGCCAACATGACTCGACCTCATACAGCGGGCCCAGGGCTGCACTAACACGATCAATCAGCTCCATAGGATTCCCGGATCCCTTCCTCAGGAGGCGATCGGGCGGTCCACTCCCACTTCAACAGCGACTTGACTCCCGCTTGACTGCGTCCGAGCAGGCTCTCCCCACACTCCATGAGGAGGGCACAATGCCAACCAACGTGATTGCCGATTCGATCCTGCGACTCTGTCTCCTCCTACCAGGCGCTCTCGCCTGCGCAGACGGCGCCGGTCCGAATTCCACCAACCTGCCCCCGTGTACCAGCGACGTCGCGATCACGGTGTCTTCCGGACCGGCCCCCCGATTCTCGTGGTCTCCGGCCTGCAAGACCTTCTTCCTGCTGGTAGAGTCTGTCGGAGCCGGCAGCGACGTCTGGGCAATCATGACCCCTGGCGCGGATGAACTCGCCCCTGGCATCCGGTACGGGACTCTTCCGGCCGGGGCTGACGAACTGGATCCCCCAGCTTCACTGTCCTCCGGTTCCTTTTACGCCGTGCATGTCTTCCACTACACCGGGCCAGACTCCGATGACGGCATCCTGATCGGTTCTCAGACGTTCACCCCATAGTCGATGCCCATCGTCTATCGCCTCGCGCCTTGCGCCTACTCCAGGGTAAACCACTGCACTTCGACCCGGCGGTTCAAATCGGCATCGGTCCCAGCGGGTTCGTCCCAGCCGCGCCCCACGATATCAACGCGTTTGGAATCGACCGAGTGTTTCTGCACCAGCAGTTTCTGGATTTCGGCGGCGCGGTTGCGGGACAGTTCGACGGCCCGGAGCGCCATCTGCCGCACGTAGGCATCGCCGCCCTTCTTGCGGAAATCCTCGACCATCGCATTGTCGACGTGTCCCCGAAGCAGCACCGTGCTGCCGGGACTGACGCTGAGCAGCTGCTTGATGGCCTCGAGGTTCTTGAGGTTCTCGGTCTGGGCCAGGTCCAGCGTGGCGGAATTAGGCTGGAAGAAGAACCGGATGTCCTTGCTGAGCAGCGGGTCGGTCTCGATGCTGCTGGCAGCACCGCTGCGGATCGGGGCGATGGCAATCTTCTGTTCTTTGAACAGCCCGGACTTGTCCAGCGACTGGAGGGCGGCGAGCTCGACGAAGCTGGCGGGATCGGCAGGATCGCGGATCAACTCGCTGCCGTAGGCGTACACGGCGGACTGGAAGATGCCGCCGAAGCTGCCGGCCGCGTCGATCTCACCGCGAAAGAAGGCGAGGTTCTCCGGCAGATTGGAGAGATGCACCTTGGCGAGTTCAGCGCGCGCCTGGTCGGGCGACCACTTGAAGGCCGTCGCAATCGTGGTCAGATGCGTCTCGGGATTGTCCCGCACCATCCGGTTGCCTTCGAGCAGCGCGTGCACCAATCCCTCGACCAGCCTCGGATGCGCCTCGGCAAATCCCTGGTTCAGCACCAGCACGTCGGCGATGATCAGCAGGTTCTTGTTGGTCGTGAGCAGCCGGAGCGCGCCCCCGGACTGAGCCAACACCTCCGAGGTTTTCGGTTCCCAGGTGACCGCACCGGCCAGGCGGTTCTTCCCGCCTTTCACATCCGCCAGCAGCAGGTCCCCGGCGGCGAAGCCATCGTCGGTGTAGACCAGATTGAGCCCCGAAGGGCTCGGCTCGGCATCCAGACTGCCGAGCATGCTGATGCCAAGCCCGGCCTCCTGGGCGAGGTAGCGGATGAAGAAGTCCGTCTCGGTGAACTGCGCCGCGGCGATCACCTTCCCCTTGAGCGCGTTGACCCGGCGGATGTCGTTGCGCACCAGCACCCCGTCCGCCCCGCGGGAAAAGGCGATTTGGGCCGGTACTCTGACCTTGAACTGCCGGCCGTAGACGGCCAGCACATCGGTCGTGGTGACGGAGCCGGCCAGCTTCCCGCTGTTGAGCGAGGACCAGCTCTCCTCTTCCGAGATGGAAAGCTTCACCCGGCAACCACAATATCTCGTGAAAAGTGAGTTGGGCCCCGGCTCCAGCCCGCCGTTGGCGACGACCAGCCCGGCATAGCCGGCGTACTCGCTGATCTCGATCGGGACGACGCTGTCGAGCTTGAGCTGAAACGCGGCGGCCGGCGCAAGCACCGGCACCGTGACCTGCGCCTCACTGACTTCCGCGGTTTCGCTGCTGCTGCTCGAGGGGAAGCCGGGCAGGGACACCGGATTCCGCTTGAGCATCCCGTAGCCCAGATAGAACAGGCTTCCAATCAGCGCAAGGGAGAGCAGCTTGCCAAGAAAGGTGAAGCGGGGGGCTTGATCAGCCATTGGACGGCCCCATCTCCTTCTGGGCCTGCGGGCCCTGCGGCGTCCCGGACTGAATGCCCTGGCTGGCCAGGAACTCCGCCAGCGCCGACTGTTCGAGCGCCTTGGACTCCGATTCCTTCTCTCGCACCTTGTCGATATCGACCAGGTCCTTGGCGACGCGTGCCTTGCCGGCCGACACCTCGTAGCGCTTCTGCAATACCTCCTCCACGGTCTTCATCGTGTCACCAAGATCGCCCACCTTGAAGGTCGCGTTGCTGAGCGCACCCGCCGCTTCCGCCTGCGCTTCCTTGATCTTCACCTGGTCGAGCTGCTTCTCGAGCTTGCGCACTTTCGCTTCGAATTCCTTCTGGACCACTTTGGCCTGCCGCAGGTTGACCCCATACGCCTCTTCGGTCTCGGTCAGCTCCGCGCTGTCGGTCACGAGATCGGCCTTGAGCTCCTGCAGCTCGCGCGCGAGACTGCCCGCCAGCTCCATGTTGCCGGCGGTGTGATTGGCCAGGATGCGGCGTTCCAGGTCCTGGGTCTTCGAGGCTTTCATCTTGACCTGCACTTTCAGGCGCTCGGCCACGCCCGCCATCCGCGCCAGCGCCAGGTTGTATGACGCCATCTTTTCCCGGAACTCCTGCCGGGCGGCATCCATCAGCGCCTCGGGGTTGGATTCCTCCAGGCCGCTGACGAACAGCCCGATGAAGCCCTTGAACAACCGACCGACGCGGGCGAAGAGACCCATGGTGTGACCTCAGAAGCAGGGTGGAGGGAAAAGATCCGTATGGTCGATAGCTCTGTCAAATGGGCGGTAGGCGCGAGGCGCGAGGCGGGGCAATACCTGATATCGCCTATCGCCCAGCGCCATCCTGCCCCAACACCGGTCATTCCCTGCTCCCGCGCCTGCCTACGACTACACAAACCGCCGCAATTCTTCAATCCGCCGCTCCAGCTCCTCCGGCACCACGTCGCGGTACCGCAGCGGCAGGAAACGGATATCGGTGCATTCTTTCACCGCGACGAGGTCCATGTACTCGAGCTTCCGGGTATGGGCGCTCGGGCGGACATCCCGGAACACCTCCGCCAGCACCTCCCGCAGTGCCCGCTTGGGCTCGGCGCTGAGCTCGTGAATCCGCAGCCCGCGCACCAGCACGCCTTCGATTTCGTTCCCGCCAAGCGTGACCGTCTCCGGCATTTCCGGCAGGTCGGCGTCCACCAGCGGCAGCTTCATCTTCTTCGCGACGGCGAACAGCAGGGCGCGGCGTTCCGCCGGAGTCTCCGGTGGAAAGAGCGGGATGTGGACGTCGAGCCGTCCCTGGCGCTTGAGGTCCACCTCCAGCAGATCGGGACGGGAGGTGGCGAAGACCCAGATGATCCGGCCACGGTTGCGGGTGTCGGACATCTCCTTGGCGAGCATTGAATAGACCCGGCCGGAGAGACCGCTGTCGCCGTCGCCGCCTTCCCGCTTGCCGGCCGCCTGGTCCGCTTCGTCGACGAAGACCACGACCTGGCCCAGCGCCCGGAGGACACCGAAGATCTTCTCAAGATTGGATTCGGTGGCCCCGACCCAGCGATCGCGGAAATTCTTGAATACCACGCAGGGAATTCCCAGCTCGCCGGCCCAGCAGGTGACGAGAAAGGTCTTGCCGGTGCCGATACGGCCGGCGATCAGGTATCCCATCGGAAGTGCGTGCAGCTTGCCGCGCCGCAGCAGCTCGGTATCCTCACGCAGCCAGGCCCGCACGGCATCGAGTCCCGCCACATGGTCCAGGGTGAAGGACGACTCGATGAACTCGAGCAGTCCCTGGCACTCCCGCTCGATGGTCTCCTTCTTTTGGCGGGTGAGCCACTGGGCGGTGATCCGCTCGCCATTCTTGATCGCCATGGTCAGCACCCGGCGCGCACCGACGCGCGACAGCCCGGTGAGGCGCCGGGCCAGCATGTCGAGCGGCACATCGGAGCTGGCGGCGAGCTCGGGAAGCTCGGCTGCGACGAGTGCCGTGAGATACTCCTGCATTTCCGTCTCATCCGGCAATGGCAGGCGCAGGGTGACGGCATGGGGGTTCTGCACCACCAGCTCGTTGAGGTCCGACAACCCTTCGGTGATGAGCACGGTGACGATGTTGGCGTGCAGGATCGAGGGATCGTTGGCCCAGCCCAGCACCTTGACCACGTTGGCGCTGAAGGCGCCACCCAGCGACACCGCTTCGCCCCGCGGCACGACGAACTCCGCGAAGTCCACCATCACGCCGATCTTGCGCCCCGCGGCCTTCACGTCGCCCAGCGCCTGCAGGTTGAGGGTGCGCAGGAGGTAGCGGTCGATCAGCTCCAGCGCGGCGCCCGGCTCGCGCAGGTAGGTCTGGCTGTTACCCTCGGTCCCCAAGGCACCGCGCAGCCACTCACCCCAGTCCTCTCCGCCCTTGATAGCGCGGATGCCGCGGCTTCGGTCGTACTGCAGCACGACATCGTAGCCCGCGAACATCACCGCATCGAGATAGCTCTTGATGCCGAGCATCTTGCCGTCGTGCGGAATGGCGTCGAAGACATTGCCGTGCAGGATGAACTGGGCGCAGCTCCCGGAACGGAATAGATCGCGCATCTCCCGGGCCCAGGCCGGCAGGGTGGTGCTCATGCGCGTTCCTTCTGTCGGGTGCGGGGCGTGAGTGGCGGCGGCTCGTCGAGCAGATCGTCCAGCTGGCCGTAGACCTTCTGCTGATCGGCGATCCATTCGGTCGCACCGCCCAGGCTGCCGGTGATTTCGTCCAGCCGGCGGGAGAGGCCGTCGGCGTCGGCGCCAAGCGCCGACTGTTCGCGCAACAGCTCGACCTGCTCCTGGATCCGCAGGATCTCCGCTTCCAGAAACTCGAGCTTGTCGCGGCCTTCGGATCGCTGGTTGACCCGCTGCGCCAGGATCTCCGCCTGACTGCCGAGACTCTTGCGCAGGTCTTCATCCATGGTTTTCTCGTCCAGCCGCGCCTTCACCCGGTCGAGGCGGACCTGGAGTTCCTCGGTCTCGCTGGTACTCGGATCCTTGAGCACCCGCAGCATCGCGCGGCGCGCGAGCAGCAGCCGGAGATAGACCCAGGTCAGCTTGCCGAGTCCTTCGGCCTGAACCTGGGCGGCGGCGCCGGAGCTGTCCAGCTGGCTGAACTGATCGAGGATGGTGCGGCAGCGGGAGACGAAGGCGACGTAGCGCGCCTGGTCGGTGTCGGACAGCCGGGCGATCAGGGCATCCTGCTTTTCCTGGAAGGCCTTGTCCGACCCGGCGGATCCCCGGCGCGCAACCCAGTCCTGGAATTTCTTGTTGGTGGCGAGCGAGAAGAGATAGGCCAGCTCCAGTCCGGCACCGATGAGCCAGAAGCCGGGATTCCGGAGACCGAGCAGACCGATGGCCGAGAGCGCGATCCAGTTCGGCGGCACGAACATGCCGAACGGGCGCGCGCTGAAGGCGGCAGCCAGGCATTTCCAGAACGATGGCCTGGCGCTCATCCCGGCGGCCACCCGAGCTTGCGGCCACCGAGCAGATGCAGGTGGAGGTGGAACACCGACTGGCCACCGTCGGGGCCGGTATTGGTGACCAGCCGATAGCCCCCGGCATCGAGCCCCAGCTGGGTCGCAACTTCGGTGGCAAAGACGAACAGCTTCCCGAGCACGGCCTCGCCCTCGGGACCACGGGCATCCCGCGCGGCGGCATAGTGCTTCGTGGGAATAACGATGAGGTGGGTCGGCGCCTGGGGTGTGAGGTCGTGGAAAGCGAGCGCGTCGACACTGCGCTTGACGATACTCGCCGGAATCTCTCCGGAGGCGATGCGGCAGAAGATGCAGTCAGCCATCGAAGCCTCGTTGGCGTGCCTGCCACGCCGTAGTCAGGGCGGCCAGCGCCGCCGTCTCGAACCGCAGCACCGTCGGTGCGCAGCGCACCGGGGTGAAACCCGTCGCCAGCAGTCTGGCCCGCTCGCCCTCGGTAAAACCACCCTCCGGACCAACGGCGATGGTCAACGCCGCGTCCCTCGCCAGCGCCGGCATCGGACCCCCCTCGGCATCAGCCAGCCAGCAGACGGTGGCCGGAGCTCCGGTGACCCACGCAGGGAGCGGTGTCAGCGGGGCAATGCCGGGGGACCAGGCTGCGCCGGACTGCTTGAGCGCGTCCGTCGCCCGGCGCTGCATGCGCTCCAGATGCGCCGGCTTCACTCGGGTCGCGACCGACAGACTCCGTTCGGTCTCCAGCGGGACGATGACCGTCGCTCCCAGCGCGGCGGCCTGATCCACCACTTGGCCGAAGCGTTCCCGGTCACCGGCGCCGAGGGCAAGGATCGTGACCGGCGGGGCGGGCTCATGTTGCACCGTCTCGACCCGGAGCGCCAGCCGCCTTCCCTCTCGCTGCAGCGTCCCCTGGGCGCGCCCACCGGCGCCATCCACGGCGGTTGCCAGCTCGCCCGACTCTGCCCGGCGCACGTCCAGGTGATGCACTTCGTCGTCGTCCAGGGCCAGCAGCTGCCCCGCGATCAGCGATCCGGGCGCCGCCAGCACGGTGATCATGGCTTGGTGACGGCCACCGCCCACCAGCCCTCGTCGATCAATTCCCGCGCAATGGTAAAGCCGCTCGCCGTGAGCGGCGGCCGGAACGCCTCGGCCTCCGACGGCTCCATGCCGGAGAAGATCGCGGTGCCGCCCGACCGGAGCGCCCCGAGTGCCTCGGGGAGCAGCCCTTCATTCACCAGACGCAGGATATTGGAGACGACGATATCGACCGGACCGAGGAGCGGTACCAGCACCGCGGCGTCGCCCTCGAGCAGGCTGACGACGTCGCTCACGCCGTTGCGCTCGATGTTGCGCTGGGCGACGGGAATGGCGTCCCCATCGACCTCGATCCCCACGACGCGCGACGCACCCAGCTTGGCAGCCGCGATGCTGAGAATCCCGCTGCCGCAGCCGAGGTCCAGCACCCGATCTCCGGGGCGGCAGACCTGCTCCAGCAGCGCCAGCGCGACGCGGGTCGAGCCATGCTCACCGCTACCGAAGGCCATTTCGGGATCGACGGTCAGGACGACGGTATCCGGTGGCGGCGCATGCTCCGCCCAGGTGGGCAGGATGGCGAAGCGCCCGACGCGGCGGGTGCCGAGTCCGGCGCGCCACGCCACATTCCAGTCGATGACCGGGAGCACCTTGCGGCGCACCGTGATGCCGGCCCCGTGAGCCAGGGCGAGCGCCGCCTGCAGCGCCTCCGCATGGGGCAGGTCTTCAGCGAACGATACAAGCGTGCCGTCGTCCCGTTCCTCCAGCGCCTGTCCGGTCTGTCCCACGAGCCACGCCGCGACGGCCTGGCGATGATCATCCTGGGTCTGCACTTCGATCGAGTACCAGCTCATGCGCGGAGCGCTTCTTTCAGCTTGTGCCAGAAGCCGGCGGCGCGCCGGGGTGGCTCGCCTTCCAGATCGGCGAGTTGCCGGAACAGGCGCACCTGCTCGTCAGTCAATGTGTCCGGCGTCCACACATGCGCCCGGATCAGGAGGTCACCACGGCCGCTCTGCCCCAGCTTCGGCATGCCCTTGCCCTTCAACTTGAGCACGGTGCCGGACATCGTGCCGGCCGGCACGCTGACCTTTTCTTCCGAGATCGGGGTCTGCAGCGTGAAGACGATACCGAGCGCCGCCTGTGAGAACGAGAGCGGCATGTCCACGATGAGGTTGTCGCCGTCGCGCTCGAATCGCTCCTCGCCCTGGATTTCGATCATGACCAGCAGGTCGCCGGGAGGCGCATTGCGCGGTCCGATCGCGCCATGCCCGCGCAGGGTGAGATAGTTGTTCTCCGATACCCCCGCGGGGATCTCGACCTGCACCGACTTCTCGGCCTTCACCCGCCCCTCGCCGCGGCACGCCTCGCACGGCGTGGCGATGACGGTGCCGTCGCCGTTGCAGGTGGGGCAGGCACTGACCGAGACAAACTGGCCGAACATGCTCTGCTGCGCCCGGCGGATCTCGCCGCGGCCGGCGCAGGTGCCGCACGGCTTGGCACGCGTCCCCGCCTTGGCGCCGCTGCCGGCACAGGCCTCGCACCGGTCCAGGGTGCGCAACTTGATGGTGCGCTTGGCGCCGGTGGCGACTTCCGCCAGCGTGATCTTCACGGTGACCCGGATGTCCTGGCCGCGGCGCACCTCCCCCGGGCGCCCCGCCCCACCGCCAAACAACCCTTCGAAGCCACCGAAGTCGCGCATGAAGATGTTGAGCGCTTCGGAGAGGTCCACATGATGGAACCCGCCGTAGCCCGGACCACTGGCGCCACCCAGCCCCTGCTTGCCGTAGCGGTCGTACCGCGCCCGCTTGTCCGGATCCCGCAGGACCTCGTAGGCCTCGGTGATCTCCTTGAACTTGGCTTCCGCGTCGGGCGAGTTGTTCCGGTCGGGATGGAACTCCATCGCCAGCTTGCGGTACGCCTTCTTGATTTCGCCTTCGGTCGATTCCCGGGTGACCTGCAGCAGTTCGTAGTATTCGCTCACTCCATCAATCCTTCCACGAGCCGGCTGGTGTGGTCCACCAGTCCGATGATCTTGTCATAGGGCATGCGCGTCGGACCCAGCACGCCGATCACGCCCGCCAGTTCGCCCGACCGGTACGACGAGGTGACGAGGGTGAAGCCCGCCAGCCGGGCATCGCTGTTCTCGCCGCCGATGGTAATGGTCAGCCCCCGGGCGCGCCGCGCCGTCAGGGCCTGTTGCAGGAGGTCGCGCCGCTCGGTGAGATCCAGCAGGTCGCGGATCCGCCCGCTGGTGGAGAATTCCGGCTGCACCGCCAGCATCTGCGCACTCCCCAGCACCACCGTTTCCGGCCCATTCGGCAGGCCGAAGATCTCTTCGCCCTCTTCGATGAAGATGTTGAGCAGCTCGCGCTCGCCCTCCGAGCCCTCGGCATCCCTGAGCCGCTCAGCGAGCGAGGTACGGATGGCCAGCAGCGTCAGCCCCGCGAGGCGCTCATTGAGCGTCTGGGCCACTCGCTGGATGAGTTCCCCGGCCATCCGGCCCGGGACCTCGACGAAGATGGTCCGGACCACCCCGCTGCGCAGATGGAAGACCAGCAGCAGCCGCTCCGACGAAACCGACACGAGGTCGAGCCGCTCCAGCACCACCTGATCCAGCGCCGGCGCCACCGCGACGCCCAGCTCCTGAGTCAGCACGCCCAGCACCTGGGCCGCCCGGCGCAACACCTCTTCGATGGCGCTCCGCGAGGGATTGAGTTCCGCCTGCAGCATCTGCTGGTCGGCCGGGCTCGGCGGCGAACGGCGCACCAGGTTATCGACGTACCAGCGATACGCCCGGTCGGTGGGAATCCGGCCCGCCGAGGTGTGCGGGTGATAGAGATAGCCCTTCTCCTCCAGCTCACTCATCGCGCTCCGGATGGTGGCGGAGGACACGCCAAGCGGGAAGCGCTGGACGATCGTCTGGCTCCCAGCTGGTTCCGCGGTCTCGATGTAGACCTGGATGACCGCTTCCAGGACTCGGACTTCCCGCTCGGAGAGATCTTCCGTGAACATGGGTGGGGAATTTAGCAGGGGCGGGGCGCGGGCGCCGGGAAAGCGAGGAGCAAGGCGTAGGGGCCGACCGCCGGTCGGCCCGTACCCACGTCGACGGATCGGCCCGGGGGCGGTTCGCCTTGCGCCCGTCACCTCTCGCCTATCGCCTACCGCCTATCGCCCAGCCAGTGAAGCCACCAGCGCATCCAACCGCAGCCAGCCTTCGGGAGTCAACCGGACCCGGTCCTGAGCCCGCGCCGCCCACCCTTCCCGCTCCCAGGTAGCGACGGTCGCGGCGGGGAGTGCGGATACCGGCAGGCCCCGGTCGGTGCGGAGGCCAAGGTAGGTGTCTTCGAGCTGTACCATCGCGGGATCGAGCTCTTCCTCGCCAGCAACGGTGCTCCCGCCGGCCGCAATGGCCCGCTCCCACGCGGCCCATTCCCGGAGATTCCACCAGCGGCGACCGCCCGCTGCGCTGTGCGCCGAAGGTCCGAGCCCGAGATAGTCAGCGCGGCGCCAGTAGGCGCTGTTGTGGACGGCGGCCCGCCCGGGGCGGCCGTAGTTGGAGACCTCGTAGTGGAGGTAGCCGGCACCGGTGAGCCGCTCGTGCGCCAGCAGGAATTCGGTGGCATAGCGTTCATCGGGGGTGGGCCGCGCCTCACCCCGGTCGACCCAGCGGCCGAGCGGGGTGTGTGGCTCCACGGTGAGGCCGTACAGCGACAGGTGCTCGGGGTCGAGCGCGAGCGCCTGGTCCAGATCAGCGGACCAGTCGCGATGCAGCTCGGCGGGCAGGGCGTAGATCAGATCCAGCGACAGGTTGGTGATGCCGGCCGCCCGGAGCACGGCGAACGCGCGCGGCACGTCCTCCGCGACGTGGGTCCGGTGCATCCAGCTCAACACCGCCGGATCAAACGACTGGGCGCCAAGCGAAACCCGGTTGATGCCTGCGGCCTGCCAGGCGGCCGCGAGTTCGGCCGACACATCCTCGGGATTGGCCTCGAGGGTGACCTCCGCCATGGGGGCGAGCGGCGCGGTGTGGGTGATGGTGTCCAGCAGGCGGACGATGGCGCGGGGCGCTAGGCGGGAGGGGGTGCCGCCGCCGAAATAGACGGTTTGCAGGGAGGGTGCAGTCGCCCAGGGGGAGTTGATGCGAACCTGCTCCCACTCCTTCAGGATGGAATCAACGAAGGCCTCGGAGGGGACCTCCCGGCGGACCGCGATGGCGAAATCGCAGTAGCTGCACCGCCGGGCGCAGAAGGGGACATGCAGGTAGAGGTGCATCGCGGGTCAATAGTAGCGCCGCCTCGGGTTGACAGCCCCTCCAAAGCTTCGCATAGTACCGGCCTCGGGGGCCCTCCCGCCCCGGTCCTACCAACTCAGCCAGGGGGTTCCGTGTTCAACGCTCAGTCCGTGCGTATGCGCCTCGCGCTTGCGGCCATTGCGGCGTGCTTCGTCCTGCCGTCCGCGGCGGCGGCCCAAAACAAGTTTTCAGTGACTCCATGGGTGGGCAGCTACTTCGCCATCTCGAAGTTCTATGACGACGATCTTGACCTGACCATCATTGGCGGGACCGGCACGGCGGCCATCGACGTCTCGCAGAACAACACGGCGATGTTCGGTCTGCGAGTGTCGGTTCCGGTCGGCGCCACGCTGGCCGTTGAAGGCTCCTTCGGCTATGCCAAGAGTGACGTCTTCTTCCGGATCGAGGATCCCCAGAATACCGGATTTGATTTCTCGAACACCGAAAAGGGCAGCGTGATCATCGGCAGCGTGCGAGCGGTCATCAAGCCGCGGCGGAGCAATCTGAGCATCATCCTCGGCGGCATCCTGGTGAATCACGGCGGCAGCTTCTGGGATGATCCCTCATTCGATGGCAAGAAGACCAGCTTCGGCGGCGTCGTCGGGTTCGGGCTTCGGGCCAACGTCACACCGCGCTTCCCGATCGATATCCGCGCAGAAGCGAATCTCTACAGCTTCAACCCGGACAAGAGTGACGACGCCTCGCTCGGCTTCTTCCCGGGCAAGTTCCAGCAGGACCTGGTGTTCAGTGTTGGGATACCGCTGGGTGGGAAGTAGGCGCGGGAGATGGCAGGCGGTCGCTAACGGCCAGCGGCGCGAGGCGGTAGGCGGTAGGCGGTAGGCGGTAGGCGGTAGGCGAAAATAAAACGGCAGGGAAAGCCTCTCGCTTTCCCTGTCGTTGCTTTTCGCCGGTACCAGACCGCCTACTCCCTACCGCCTATCGCCAGCCCTCCAAGACACCTTACTCACCGACCGCACCCGGCGTCCCCCGCGCCACCGTCCCGCCATCGCCAAGCTGACCCTTGTCGTTCCGGCCCCAGCACTGCGCCACGCCCTGCGCCATGCCGCAGCTGTGGCCCTCTCCGGTGGAGATGCTCGTGAAGCCACCTCCTGCGACGGCGACCGGCTTGTTTCGGTCGACCTTGCTGCCATCACCCAGCTGCCCGGCCCTGTTGCCACCCCAGCAGAACGCCTCGCCGCCACTGGTGATCGCGCACGAGTGGCCGCCCCCGGCGCTGATTTCGACAAAGCTCTGAGCGGAACTGACCGGCACCGGCGTGGCACGGTCGCTCTTGGAGCCGTCGCCGATCTGGCCCCGCTGGTTGCCGCCCCAGCAGTAGGCCTTGCCCGACATCGTGAGCGCGCACGTGTGCTGCCCACCGGCGGCAATTCGGCTGAACTTGAGATCACTGGAGACATCGATTGGCTCCGGCTGCTGCTCCTGGCTGCCCATGCCGAGCTGACCGGAAAAGCCATCGCCCCAGCAATAGGCCTTGCCCCCGGCAGTGATGCCGCAGCTATGGTTGTCGCCCGCGCTGATGGCGGTGAACGACAGAGCGCCCTTGACCGCCACCGGGCGCTTGCGGTCGCTGGTGGAGCCGTCGCCTAACTGCCCCGACGTGTTCTTGCCCCAGCAGAATGCCTTACCACCGGCCAGGCCGCAGCTGTGACTCTCGCCGACCGAGATGGCGGAGAAGCTGAGGCCACCATCCACCGCCACCGCACCTGTCGATCCCGCAGTGGATCCGTTGCCGAGCTGGCCGAGCTTGTTGCCTCCCCAGCAGACCGCGCGCCCGCCACCCAGCAGGCCGCAGGCGTGCAACTGACCGACGTCTACGCTTGTCATCCCCGCCGTTCCCTCGATGAGCAGGAGTGCCGGCGATCCCGCTCCCCAGCAAACCGCCCCGCCCTGCGCCACGCCACATGAAATGACACTACCTGCCTCCACGCCCCGGCGCGGCAACAGGGCGTTGCCAGTCGCACCCGTCGCCGGAGGCGTGGCCGGCGTTTCCTTGTCCTTTGGCGGAGCGGTCGGCGTCACCGTCACCACCGGCGGCGGAAGCTGCTGCACTGGTGGGCTCGGAGGTGGCGGAGCCAGCACCGTGATTGTCGCCGCGGCAAACTTGCCCTCGCTCTCGGCGCGGATCTCGGCGGTACCGGCAGTCGCGGCAGTGATGAGGCCGGACTGATTGACCGTCGCGATCCGCTCCTGGCTCGAACTCCAGCTGACGGTTCGGTCGGCGAGTGCACTGCCCTTGGCATCCCGGGCACCGGCGGTCCAGCTCGTCGTCTCGCCCACCTTGAGGGTGCGCACTGCGCTGGTCAGGGCGACGGACCCGACCGCAATCACCGGCACCTTTGCCGGAGTGACGGTGAGCCTCGCCGTGGCGGACTTGCCCTCGGCGGTGGCGGTGATTGTGGTCGCGCCTTCCGCGAGCCCAGTCACCAGGCCGTACTTCGAGACCGCGGCGACGCGCGAATCGGCACTGCGCCACGCGAGGTCGCGATCGGAGAGCTCGT
>JANOFA010000456.1:0-1054 GCA_031413355.1 Gemmatimonadota bacterium
AGGGCGGGAATGGGGAATGGGGAACGGGACCGGGGAACGGGAATGGGGACCGGGGAACGGGGAATCGGGAACGGGGAGCATCGACCGACCTGGACGACTAGCCCAACGGCCAACATCTGTCGGCTGACAGCTGACAGCTGATGGCTGACAGCTGATGGCTGACGGCTGATGGCTGATGGCTGACAGCTGATGGCTGATGGCTGACAGCTGATGGCTGATGGCTGACAGCTGATGGCTGATGGCTGATGGCTGACAGCTGATGGCTGATGGCTGACAGCTGATTGCTGCCCTAGATTGCGACCATGCCCGACACCAGTTGTCCCACCTGTCAGACCCTCGTACTTGAGGGTGCCTTGTACTGCTCCAGTTGCGGCAGTCGCACCGGGGCTGGTCCGGTCGGGGCGACCGCATCGCTTGCGGTCGACGTGGTCGACCGGCTCTCCCGCACGCTGGGCGCCAAGTACCAGGTGCGTCGGCTGCTGGGCGAGGGTGGGTTCGCGCAGGTCTACGAGGTGTGGGACACCGACCTCGAGCGCAGCCTCGCGGTCAAGGTACTCAAGCCGGATGTCGCCTGGTCGGCCGGAATGCTGGACCGGTTCCGGCAGGAAACCCGGTCGATCGCCCGGCTGGCCCACCCCAATATCCTGCCCATTCATTTCGTCGGCGAAGGCGAAGGGCTCACCTACTACGCCATGCCCTTTGTCGAGGGAGAGTCATTGGCTGCGCTGCTCCGCAGGCAGGGGGCGCTCACCCCCGAGCGGGCAATCGCGCTGCTCAAGCCGCTGCTCGAAGCCCTGTCCCATGCTCACGGGCAGGGACTGATCCATCGCGACATCAAGCCCGACAACATCATGCTCGAGGCGAGCAGCGGCCGGCCATTGCTGGTCGACTTCGGCATCGCCAAGCGGCTCGACGGTGCGGGCCACCAGACCCAGACCGGCTTCGTGGTCGGCACGCCGCAGTACATGAGTCCGGAGCAGGCGCTGGGGCAGGGGGATGTCGACGCGCGGTCCGATCTCTACGCGGTGGGTGCGGTGCTCTACCAGATGGTCAC
>JANOFA010000457.1:0-1815 GCA_031413355.1 Gemmatimonadota bacterium
GCACGCGGCCGGAGCCAGCGTTCAATTGAGTGATCTGCCCGGTGAGGTCATAGTCGGTGCCGATCGTGAGTGCGATGCCATTCTTTTGGTTACCGCTATCCGCGTAGGCCGCCGGGCAGCCCGCAAGGATACTGAATTCCGGTGCGCAACCCACGTTGCTGTTGATGACACCGGTGTAGTCGGTGATCACCGTGCCGGTGTAGTCGAACTGCGCCAGCAGGGTCAGCTCGTTCGGCGCGTCCACCCGCCCGCGGTAGACCCGGTAGCCTTCCACATCGAACTGGCGGTAGTTGGGGTCGTAAAGCGCGTTGTTGAGGACCCCGACGGTCGGCAGGCTGGCCAGCCCGAAGAACGGGTCTCCAGCAGTCTCGCTGGTGGTGGGCTTCCAGATCACGGTGACCACGTTGTCGCCAGGAATCAGGAAGAAGTCCGGCGGGTCGGGCGCAAACGGCAGCAGGAACTTGCCGTCGAACACCGCCTGCGCCACCAGCGACTTGCCCAGCAGCGAACCCTTCACCACCGTCATTTCCGACTGTTGCACGATCCCGTCGGAATTGCCGTCGGAGTAGCCCCGGAAGCCGGAGATGCTGTCCACCAGGTTGGCGCCAGTCGCGGCCAGCCCGACCGGATCGGTCAGCAGCAGCGCGTCGCCCGGCAGCACGTCGCAGCCAGCGCCGCACCCCGCCGTGGCTACGGGAGCCGCGAAGATGTACGCCACCACGATCGATCCGCCCTGCCCGGGAGACAGCGTGAGCGGAGTGGAGGACTGGAAGAAGCGCATGTCCGCCGGCGACGTGTTATTCACGTAGCAGACGCGCGTCACGACCGGATTGCCGGTGTTGCACGGCGCATCGCCTGCGGCGACGCTGATGGCACCCGAGAGGTAGCGGTACAGCTGCACCGTATTGCCCGGGTCGCCGAAGGCACCACCGTTGATGGTGTTGCTGAACAGCTGGATCTCGCCGGGACCGGTGGGGCTCTTGAGGTACTTCACGCCGATGAAACCCGCGCCCGGGAAGAACGGCGCGCTGAAGATCGACGGATCGAAGGTCCAGCCCGGGGTCACGCCAGAGAACTCGTGGTCGTAGGTGTAGCCGAGGGCGAACGGAAGGTTCACGCCGGAGTAGTTCGACCCGGCGTTGGCCACGTCCATGTCGGCCGCGAAGGCAGCGAACAGGTTGGTGATGGTGTAGCCGCCCGACGGGAGATTCACCCCCTGGGCGGTGGTCGCCGAGTGGAACTGCAACGCCCGGTTGTACAGGATGTCGGCCAGCTCCGGACGGGTGGCGTTGTAGTCCGCCCTGACCGTCGAGGAGATGTTGTAGAAGGTGTAGATGAAGTACAGGATGCCTTCATTGCCTACGGGGAAGTTCCAGCCCATGCCGCGGGTTTCCACTGCGACGCCCAGCGGGTGCTTACGGCCACCCTTGAGGCTCGGATTGGCTTCGGTCGAGACGAACCAGACGTCACCCTGCGAGGCGGTCCGCCGGCAGTTGGGGATGACGGTGTTGGTGGGGTCGGTCTGCAGCAGCGGATCGAACAACGCCGCCACCGGATCCGTCCCGCTGGGGACGCAGGCGGCAGCTGGCCAGATAGCGGCGTCCGCCGGACTGGTGATGTTGAAGATCGGCTGGACTTCTTCGCCGTGTTCGGTGGTGCCCTTCGGATCGAAGAAGAAGGCGCCGACCGTGTCGCCCACCCAGGGACCGCCATCCGGACCGATGATACCGGCCAGCTGGAGGCCCGAGTTGAAGACGTACTGGTCCGCGGTACCCTTGGGCCAGAAGCCCCCACCGATGGTGGAGCTGTTGGTCG
>JANOFA010000458.1:0-2129 GCA_031413355.1 Gemmatimonadota bacterium
CCGCCGGCAGCGAACGGAGTGATCGATGGAAGTGATTCTGCGCGAAGACATCAAGACGCTCGGCAAGGCCGGCGATCTCGTGAAGGTGAAGCCGGGCTACGCCCGCAACTTCCTCCTGCCAAAGGGGCTGGCCTACGAAGCCACGGACGGCAACCGCAAGCGGATCGCCTCGGAGTCGAAGGCCCGGCTGGCCCGCGTCGCCGAGGAGCGTTCCGGCGCGGAGGCTGTGGCCGCAAAGCTCGCCGCCGCCCCGCTCGCCCTCTCGCGCAAGGCGGGTGAAGGCGATCGCCTCTTTGGCTCGATCACGGCGCAGGACCTGGCCGACGCGCTCGCCGCGCAGGGCATCGAACTGGACCGGCGGCGCATCGAGCTCGAGCACCCGATCAAGTCCGTTGGCCTGCACACCGTACCGGTGCGGCTGCACCCCGACGTCCACGCTGAACTGCGCGTCACCGTCACGGCGGAGTAGCCTCCGCCCCAATGATGGTCGGCATCCGGTACGTCGACGGCCCGCATTCCGCGCGTTCGCTCTTCCCCGTCCCCGACGGGGACACCGGTACCAACCTCAATCTCACGCTGCGCCCCCTCGCCGACGCCCTCCGGGCGCTCGGCGACACGTCGCTTTCCGACACCGACTCTCCCGACATCTCCGCCTTCATGACCCGGATGCTGGCCGAGGGTGAGCTCTCCCTGGCCCGGACCCAGATCCGGAACTTCGGCGGAATCGTTCAGGTCGTGGTTGCCAGCGACATGCTCAAGCTCCATGTGCACCCGGATACGCCGGAAGCCGTCTTAACTTACGCAGCACGCTGGGGCACCATCGACGCCACGAAGGCCGAGGGCATGCGGGCGCAGCACCGTCGGATGCGGCAGTCGCGGGACAACCCGGTTGGCACTCCGACGGGTACGGCGGGTATCGCATGACAGTGCTCAACTCGCTGGAAGTGGCCGCGGCCGTCCAGGCGATCGAGGACCTGAGTGGCCGGGATGTCCGGATCCTCGATCTGCGCGGGCTGACCGATGCGACGGACTACTTCATCGTGGCATCCGGAACCTCGGACGCGCATGTGCGCGGGATCGCCGAGTCGGTGCTGGAGAAGTTGCTGGGCCGGGGCGTACGGGCCCACCATGTGGAGGGCCTGCCCAATGGCAGATGGGTGTTGCTCGATTTCGTGGACTTCGTCGTCCACCTCTTTCATCCGGAGACGCGCGGGTTCTACCAGCTCGAGCGTCTCTGGAGCGATGCGCCGACCTACCGTCCCGGCGCCTGACTGGCAGGTGATCTCATGATTCGCCGCTCCGTGCTCGCGCTGTGCCTTGTCGCCGGCGCACCCGCCGCCCTGTCCGCGCAGTACTACTTCGGCCAGAACAAGGTCCAGTACCGCGCGTTCGACTTCCAGATCATGCGGACCGAACACTTCGACATCCATTTCTATCCCGAGGCCCGCGCCGCCGCGCTCGACGCCGGGCGGATGGCCGAGCGGTCCTACCAGCGCCTCTCGCGTCTGCTCCGCCACGAGTACAAGGAGCGGAAACCGATCATCCTGTACGCGTCCCACTCCGACTTCCAGCAGACCAATGCCCTCGGCGGGGAAGCGCCCGGCGAAGGCACCGGCGGTGTCACCGACTTCTTCAAACAGCGGGTCATCCTGCCGTTCACCGGCTCCTACCAGGAGCTGGAACATGTGCTGCAGCACGAGATGGTGCATCAGTTCCAGTATGACATCTGGAGCCGCGGGCGCGCCGGTGCGGGGCTGCAGACGATCATCAATGTGAATCCGCCGCTCTGGTTCGTGGAGGGCATGGCGGAGTATTTCTCGATCGGCGGCGTGGATCCGAACACGGCGATGTGGCTGCGCGACGCGGCCTTCGAGGGCAAGATCCCCTCGATCAACCAGCTGGAAACCGATCCGGGGATCTTTCCCTACCGCTTCGGGCAGGCCCTGGTCGCCTTCATCGGCGAGCGCTGGGGCGATGAAGCGATCGGTGCCATCATGCAGGGCACCCTCGCCGGTGGCGGCGGCCTCGAGGGCTCCATCCGGCGGGTGCTCGGAGTCAACTACCCCGAACTCTCCAGCCTGTGGAAGGACGCGGTGCAGAAGCGCTACCTGCCCGAGGTGGGCACCCGG